>NZ_JAPEHS010000021.1:0-35274 GCF_028823565.1 Psychrobacter sp. A3 | reverse complement strand
ACGTTTTTCTATTGGATGAAGTAATTACCCTATATAGGGTCTAACTAATTATTAAGATAATATAATAATTTATAATATTAATATAGATGTTAATTCCCTACTGGCTTATGTAATATTACGTAATTGTTTCGATACATCCTGTATATTCTTGTATTAACCCTTAGTTATTTATCTATTTTAAGGGTTAATAACCGATAAATCCGCTTACATTGTCATCAAAAGTTACAAATTCAAAGTTATTTTTAATTTTAAAGTCGCAATAGCTAATGAATTTTTTGATGAAGAATCATTTTATAAGCAATAGAACAGTCTTATACTTGCTTCATTCGCTTTTAACGCTAACACTATAATCAAAGTATTCTTAACTGCTAACACACTATAATTGCTGCTCTACCGATTCAATATCAGCATAAACTTGGGTCGTCCCGTCTTTATTGAGTTGCATAACCTGATAGGGCATGAATTTATTTTGATACTCCATACCCGGGCTACCAACAGGCATGCCAGGTACGGCAAGACCCATAGCTTGTACTGGCGGATTTTCTAAAAACTGCGCCATATATTTAGCGGGTACATGACCTTCAAAGACGTAACCATCAGTAGTGACTACAGTATGGCAAGAACGCATTTCATTTGGAACGCTGTAGCGCTCTTTAAATACGGCTAAGTCCGCAACATCTTGCGCGGTTGCACTTAGACCATTATCTTCTGCATGACTTATCCATTCTTTACAGCAGCCGCAATTGGCATCTTTATAGACAGTGGCTGAGACGTTTTTTAGTAGGTCTGGTTTACTTACTGATGTCATCATAGGAGTATTTATAACGTTTGGTTCAGCTGTCTTCGGAACAGTCACTACATCTTCAGTTGATGCCGATGTTGTGCTTGCATCAGATACGCCACTACTCGGTTGGCTACAAGCAAATAGTGATGAGGCGGCAAGTAATACTAACGTACTACGCAACCCCTTAGACAGATAACGATTGAATATAAGACTGGATTTTATTTTTAAGGGGGTCATAGTGCTCTCTCATGTACTGTAGATATTGTGAGCTATAGAAGGTCAAGTAACACTTCATATCGTTTGGTAATGTAGCATAATAACCCATCAAACGGAGTACGTAAATTTATCCATTGAGCAGTGCGGACTGGTATCATAAGCAGTTTTCATTTTGAAATGCTGCCTGTAGTATTAACAGGTCTATCCGAGTTTTGGATTTTGACTAAAAATTCAAAACTCATAATTTTGGATAATTTGCGATGCGCCTGTCTACTATTAATCTACAAAAGCGTTTGAGTACTCACTCAAATCAATTACCGCTATGGTTTACGCTAGTAGCAGCATGGCTTGCAGGGGCTATTTTTTTATTTGCGCTAGCGCCTCATGGGTTCTGGCCGCTAGCAATAGTGTCACCAGCGATTTTATATGCGCTGTTGGTACCAAATATGAGTGGTCGTCGCGCTTTTATTATCGGTGAAGCTTACGGTATGGGGCTATGGTGCGTCGGCGGCTTTTGGCTCTATACTGCCATCCATGATTATAGCGATACTCCAACGTGGCTCGCATTGATTATGATTGGATTGATGGGTCTCGGTATGGGACTGTTTCATGGATTTTTAGCACTAGTCTTTAACCGTATGGTAGGCAAACAACCCTTTTCATTTGCTGCTCTTTGGGTGCTACAAGAATGGTTAAAAACTTGGTTATTCACAGGCTTTCCGTGGCTGTTTGTTGGTTATGCATTTACTGAAGAGTATTGGTTATCGTCCTTAGCACCCGTTGCTGGTGTTTTTGCCGTCTCTTTTGTTGCCATACTATTGGCTGCAAGTTTAGTAGAGCTACTGCTTCGACGCAGTAGTTATGCCGTCGTTTCTGTACTGTTATTAGCCATTAGCACATCATTATGGCTGGTCAATCCGCAATGGACAAAACCTAAGGGCACACCTGATCTGTCAGTGTCATTGATTCAAGGTAATATTTCACAAGATATAAAGTGGCTGACGCAATATCAAGTAGAAACGCTAAAGATTTATGCGAAGTTAACGCGCACTGAGTGGGGACGTGATGTGGTGGTGTGGCCTGAATCATCTATTCCGATGTTTCAGGATGAGGCTGCGGGCTTTATTAGTGAAATGATAGAAATGGCTAATGCGACCAATACGACATGGATAACTGGTATCCCTTATAAGGATAAAGCGGCATTCAATGCCAGTACGGATAAGTATCCCCCATTTTACAATAGCGTGATTGCTCGAGGTGTAGAAGCGGAAGGCCTATACAAGAAGCAGCGTCTAGTGCCTTTTGGAGAGTATATTCCATTTGAAGGCGTGCTCGATATTTTCCCAAGTTTGGCCGGTAGTCAGGATATTAAGAGCTATAGTCGTGGTAGTGATCAGCAGTCACCTCTAAAGGTGCGTGGACACAATATAGGGACGGCTATCTGTTATGAGGTAGCTTATCCAGATACCACGCGTAAAAATGCCATCGATACTGAATTTTTGTTGACCGTCTCTAACGATGCCTGGTTTGGCACTTCAGCAGGACCATTGCAACATTTGCAAATGGTACAAATGCGCGCGCTTGAGAACGGGCGCTGGTTTATTCGAGCGACCAATACTGGTGTTACCGCTATCATTAACCATAAAGGTCGTATTGTAAAACGCGCACCGCAGTTTGAGCGTACTGTACTACGTGGTGAGATACAGGCACGGGTTGGTAACACGCCCTTTATGCTTATGGGAAATTATCCTATCTTGATAATAATAACCTTGTTATTACTACTAAGCTATTTTGGCAAAGGTCTAACCACACTTAGAAGACGAGGGTAATAGTAAACTTAATCATAATAATTTAATCAGTGTAAGTTTTTTATTTTTTCTAGGTAACGTTCTAACGCACGTAAATATAAAAGTTTTAAACTATTGACCCCTGCCGTCAAATCCGTATACATAAACTTGGGAGATTTTAATTACGCAGCTTGACGATAATAATCAAACCACACCTGTCTTGGCGATTGATAGCCCAAACCCTTTTGAATCCTCGTCTGATTGTAGTACAGCTCGATATAACTGATAATATCATTGATGGCTGTGAACCTTGTTTTATAGTCTTGATGATATACCAGCTCATTCTTTAATGTGCCCCAGAAGCTTTCTATCGGAGCGTTATCGAAACAGTTGCCTTTGCCGCTCATTGAGCCTATAAATTGATGCTGCTTAATGGTCTTGTGGTAGGCGTGACTGCAATACTGACTGCCTCTGTCTGAATGAACGATTAGCCCTTTGCTTGGACGTTTATTCTTGATGGCCATATTTAGTGCTTTGCAAACTAAATCTGCGGTCATACGCTTGTTAATAGCGTAACCGACAAGCTCTTTGGTGTATAAGTCTTTGACCCCTGCTAAGTACAGCCAACCCTCATTCGTCCAGATATAGGTGATGTCGCTGACCCACGACTCGTTAGGGCGCTTAGCATCAAACTTCTGATCCAGTACGTTTGGATAGACCAGCTTGTTGTGATTGGAGTCGGTGGTGACTTTAAAGCGCTTATGACGACGACATTTAATGCCGTGTTGCTCTTTGATGCTTCTTACCATATACAGGCTAATGTTATGGCCTTGCTCGCTTAGATGAGCATGCAGTCGATCTGCGCCATAACGTTCTTTCGTTTCATTGTGAGCCGCTTTAACCAGTAATTCAGACTGGTTGCGATGTATCTGTTGGTCGCTGAGATCACGACTTAGCCAGTCGTAATAGCTTGATGGCTTAACCCTTAACACACGGCACATAGTGGTGATGCGAAAGAGGAACTGGTTGTCTTTGATAAAGGCGTACCTGACTAACTGTTTCTCGCGAAGTACGCCGTCGCCAACTCGAGCATAGCTCTCCCCTTGCGTCGGGGCGAAGCAGTGCTTCGCTTTATCCCTCCTCATTTAGTATTTCGCGTTCCTCTTCGGCAACTTTAAGCTGTCGCTTTAGGCGTTTTACCTCTTCAAGCGCACTCATAAGTTCAGGGTCATACTGCTTTGTTCCTACAAGCTTGCCTTGATTAGCTTTGTTCTGCCAGTTGGATAGCGTTTGCATGGCGATGCCAAGTTGCTTTGCGGTCGCTGAAATATTGCCGTTGTTATCCGCTATCTTCTTGACGGCTTCAGCTTTAAATTCGTCACTGTAGGTTCTTACTTTCTTGGTCATGGTAAACTCCTGTCAATACGCTTAGTTTACCAAGTTTATCTCTACGGTTTCTTCAGCATAGCTCACCATGATTTTGTATCCCTTAATAGTATATTGTAGTATGTTGTATATAATATAACCCCAGTTCGGGATAAGGGCTCAAAAAAAAGATAAAAAAAGAAGTCCGAAGTTGCTAAAGTAAGTTTACCAAGACCACTTAAGCAAAAAGGACTTCTTACACGGACAACCTAACCGAACTCTACTGCCATATTGACGACTTTTATCAGCAATTCAAACCTGAGTTTGACGCTCATTTAATCGCAACGGGACACCAAAGGTTAAGAGCATGCCAGATAAGTGTAGCAGAGATTATGACCATCTTGGTACTGTTTCATCAATTACGTTATCGACAGTTTAAGGCGTTTTACTACCATCACATGCTTGGCATGATGAAACGGGCGTTTCCAAATCTGCCGAGCTACTCGCGATTTATAGAGCTTGTGCCGCGCAGTATCATGCCACTGTGCAGCTACTTGCAAAGCATGATGGGCGACTGTACGGGTATCAGCTATATTGATTCAACCAAGATAGCAGTTTGTCATAACAAGCGTATCTACTGTCATAAAGTCTTTGAAAGAATGGCAACCCGAGGCAAAAGCAGCATGGGCTGGTTCTATGGCTTTAAGCTGCACGCCATTATCAATCATAAGGGCGAGCTTTTATCTGTTAAAGTCACTGCGGGTAATACGGATGACAGAGTGCCTGTTAAGGATATGGCAACGTCTGTGTTTGCCAAGGTGTTTGGGGATAGAGGCTATATCAGTAAAGCACTAAACGAGTGGCTCACAAAACACAGTGATACCACGTTGATAACCAAACTTCGGCGTAATATGAAACCCCAATTACTTGAGCCTATGGATGAGGTACTACTCAATCATCGCTCTTTGGTTGAAACGGTGTTTGGGGAGCTTAAAAACTTGTGCCAAATCGAACACTCACGCCATCGTAGTGTCACGGGGTTTATCACAAACTTGCTGTCAGGTTTAATTGCTTATTGCTGGTTTCCCTATAAACCCACCATCAAAAATATGCCTCAGCAGGGACAGGTAGCAACATTGTAAATAGTGTCAATGAGTTACAATGTGGCTTATCCCGAACTGGGGTTGTAAATAGACAAGTCCATACAGACAGTGAATTGGTCAATTCGAATATTGGAAATAATAGGTAGCCCTTCATGTCCCTTAAGAGCGCAGAAAAGTCTCCGTCATTAACGCAAAATAAATCGTCAAAAAAATCTTATCTGTTGGCGTTCGCTTTCAGCGCGGGTTCATTATTGACAGGGCTAGCAGCGACTGGGCTGACGGCCGTGCCAGTGGCATCGCAAGCGGCAGGATTGGGCGATTTATTTAGCAGTGATAAAAGCGCGACCCAACCGAAATTTTTGCCTGTTGATGAAGCGTTTCAAGTTAGCAGTAGCAGCAAACCGACCAATAATGGCACGCGCTTAGCCATTAACTTTGACATTACGCCTGAGCACTATGTTTATAAAGACCAAATTAAGCTAACGTTGCCTGCTGGCGTGAGCGCTGCACCTTTTAGCTTTAGCCAAAAGCCTATCTCCATAGATGATCCGACCTTTGGTCAAGTATTGGTCTTTGACCAAGCCAATATGGTTGCTACTACCATTTTGAGTAGTAGTAATGGCAAGGCGATAAATAATGCCGCCGTGACAATAGGTTGGCAAGGCTGTGCCAAAGCGGGTCTATGCTATCCACCGGAGAAAATAAAAACCACAGTCAATATCGCTGCTGCGTCACAATCGGCAGCCAATAGTTCAAGTAGTACTGCTACAGGTTCTGCGAGCAATAACAGCAATGTAGAAACTGCGCAAGCCTCTACAGATGGGACAGTTACCAATAGTCTTGCTACAGAGCAAACTACGCCAGATGACGAGGTGATTGATTATGCATTGTTAGATGACGAAGCGTTAGATGCAGAGCTTGGTGCAATCAATACCATCTCTGGAGCCGATGAAGAAGTGGTAGGCGATAATGTCACAAGTGAAGCAGCGAACAATGACGCTGTCATAAATAATGCTGCTGCAACAAACAATACCGTTGTCGTTGATAACGCCATTAATAGTGACCCTTTTGGCTTAGCTTCGCATCCGTGGTTGGCATTGGTGTTATTGTTCTTGGCAGGGTTGGTCTTGGCATTGACGCCATGCGTGTTACCGATGCTACCGATTGTTGCCAATATCGTCGCGCGTGAAGACAATCCAACGGTAAAACGCGGTGTTATTTTAACGACCAGCTACGCTATTGGTGTTGCCATCGCTTATGGTATTTTAGGCGCGGTCATTGCGGTATTTGGCGAATCGTTAGGCATTATTGGTTGGCTACAAAATCCGATTATTTTAATTGGGTTTGCCATCGTTTTTGTCTTATTAGCCCTTTATATGTTGGGCGTATTTAGCATTCGTCTGCCAAGATTCATCAGTAGTAAAATGCAGGGTCTAAGCCAAGCGGGGGATAGCAAACTTGGTAGTACGGGTGGCAGTTTAATTGCGGGATTCTTATCGGCGCTCGTGGTATCGCCTTGTGTTTCGGCGCCCTTATTTGGGGCGCTGCTTGCCGTATCAACGATTGGAAGTCCGCTCCTTGGCTTTGCCGCTTTATTTATGCTCGGTTTTGGTTTATCGGCGCCGCTTATCTTAATTGGCGCGACCCAAGGTAAAATCATGCCAAAAGCAGGCGAGTGGATGAATTGGGTCAAGCAGGGCTTTGCTTTGTTGCTTTTTGCCGTGGCATTGTTATTAATTGAACGCGTCTTTATCTCGCCTGTGATGCTGATAGTGTGGGCGCTGTGGTTTATGGTCGTGGCGATGTGGGCGTGGAGCTGGCTAGGCAAAGGTCGGATGCTGACCCAAGCGCTAGGCTTAATCGCTGGTATTTGGGCGACGTGTTTAATCGTCGGCGCCGCATTGGGCAATGACGACAGCTTGCATCCGCTTGCCTCCCTAACTGCGGTTCCGGTGCTGCAGACAACTGCTGGTCAACCAGCCACCAGTAATGCAACCGATAAGACGGTCACGACGCTGGCTGAGTTAGATGCCATTGTCGCCGCCAATCCTAAAGTGCTGGTCGATGTCACCGCCGAATGGTGTATTGCATGCCGGACTATGGAGAAAAACTTATTTCATAATCGCCCTGCGCAAATGCAAGATTGGCAATTGGTCAAACTTGATATCACAGAGACTACAGCGGATTCAAAAGCAATCTTAGCGCGTTATAAATTGTTTGGTCCGCCAGCATTGCTGTATTATCAAGACGGGCAATTGGTCAATCAACAAGTGGGTGAAATCGGGCGCGCAGCGTTTGAGCAAACCTTAACCGCGCTAAATTAATCGTTTAAATGTAGATAAATTCCACATCATTTCTACCCATTAAAAAGCCAACGTCCTTTGATAATAGGACGTTGGCTTTTTCAATCTTACTAAATAGCCTTTTTAATATAGACGCTAAATCCTTGGTTTAATTGGCTTTTTCAATCTTACTAAATAGCCTTTTTAATATAGACGCTAAATCCTTGGTTTAACGTTATTTATTACTACTTACTTTGCTACTTACCTTATTATTTACATCAGTATTTGCTCGCAATAACGCTAGTATAGTGCCCTTATTTTCATTACAATAAAGCAACATTGCTAAAGGCGCATTACCACGAGTAATGGCTACCTTGCACGTCCATATTTATTGATTTTCTTTAGGGCGTGTCATCAATTAAGCCAAACGACACAAGAAACTAAGTGAATGGCACTAAGGAAATGACTGGCTAACTTATCATAGCGAGTGGCAATCGCACGATACTGCTTAATCTTGGCAAAGAAGTTCTCTATTAGGTGCCTCGCTTTATAAAGCTCTTTATCGAAGTCTCTTGGCTGCAGCCGATGACACTTAGATGGTATAACTGCATTACCTTGCACTGCTTTAATCGGTTCAATAACGCGGGCATCAGCATCGTAAGCTTTATCGGCAAGCCACGTTTGGCTAATACTGACATCAAGCAATTCATCTGAGCCACACAGGTCATGAGCTGCCCCACCTGTTAGATAAAAGCCAGTAGGATTGCCTAATGCATCTGTTCGAGTATGTATTTTAGTCTTCAGTCCACCTTTGCTGCGTCCAATGGCTTGATCCCTTTTTTTCCAGCACTGTGCTGGTGGGCTTTAACAATCGTGGCATCTAGCATGGCATATTCGTCATCGGATTGTTCAGAGAGTTGATTAAAAACCTGCTTCCATACGCCTTTTTTTGACCAGCGACTAAAGCGAGTATGAATCACTCTGAAGTCGCCAAAGCGTTCAGGTAGGTCACGCCAAGGTATGCCGGTCTTGTAACGGTACAGAACCGCTTCTACGAACAAGCGGTTATCCTTTGCAGTAACACCAACGTCACTTGGTTTACCAGGTAGAATGTCTTTAATTCTCTCCCATTGGTCATCACGTAGGGGATGTCATCTTGTCATAGTCATTGAGCTCAAATTCCTAAATACGATCTAAGTATAGCTTATTCTGAAATATCTATGCTAATTGATGACACGCCCTAGTATGGCATACTTATTTTATCTCAAATTACTTTATAGATATTTTAGATAAAATCTCATGTCCACTAATATAAAGTTCATTAGACATGCACATCTCACTCCATCCTTTCCAGTAACTATTAGCTTTCTTTGAATACATTGACCTATCCCAAATATCTTCAATCCAAGAATTGTGACGATACTTATCAATTACTTTGATCGGATTTTGTTTGGCCCAAATTAATTCGTTAAAGTCTGGTTCTGAAACTATTGCTCCTCTGATCTTTGAGATATGGTACTTACAAAGATACTTTAATGTTAAGGATAGGAGCGCTCTGTCTTCAGAGCCACCTATACCTACTTTGTCACTGACATGCACACGAGAGTCTAGAATCAAACCATGCCAACTATCGTAATGCTTGATAATAACTAGTTCACCGTTTTCAGTATTGTTCCGAGCAAACCAGACCAACTTAACCTCATCTTCATTATTACCTTTTAATAAGCTTCTAGCATTCTCTTCAATATCATAACCAAACTCAAATGTTTCTTTTGCGAAAGGCCTTCCTTCATCATGAACGAGCCAATTCTTTTGGCATCCAAAGTATGTGGCTAATTTTTCTAATTCGTTAAACGATGGCTCTTTTCGCCCTTCAAACCAATCCTCAGTAACGCCCACACTATTGTATCCCAGGGCCTCAGCAACTCTAGAAATACTTGGGGTATGAAAACTATCAGTTGCCTTAGCTTCACTCAAGAGGAAATTTAGTTTGCCAGATAGTAGATTTAAGCGATCGCTACGTAAATGAGCATCAAAAAAACTCTTTAAATCGTCGATAGCTTCGATATAACTTCCTTCTTGACCTTCAAAAGATTTTTCTAGTCGATACTGTGCCTCGGCATTAATTGAACGTCCACTAACTTTTGAGGCATCGGAGATCAGGGCTTTCAATTCAGTAGGAATTCTTAAATTAAACTGCACATTTTTTGACATTTTAAAGCCCAAATAGAATATTGAATTTAAAACAAATAATATTACCATAAGGAACTTGCGGCAATGATAGCATAATGCTATCATATTATGTAACAAACCCTAAAGAGGTAAATACATGTCAAATCAGAAGGTTCAGATGAACGTCCGGGTACCTAAAGAACTTAAGAATTTTGCCATAAATGATGCAAAGAACCAGTTCCATTCGTTATCTCAATATATAGAAAAGCTTATGTTTAAAGCCAAAGAACTCAGTGAACTAGAAAAGAGATGAAACCTTATCTTAAAGACCTTTTTGACTCTAATGCAAAAGTAATTTATCTAAGACGGTTTAGATTGCAAAATGCAAATTGGTCAAAGACTGCTCAGGCTAATGATTACGATTACACTTTTAGCTCTTTAGCTAACTCAGATTATCACTTCAGAATGCCTGTTATCATTCAATCAGATGGTTTACCTTGGAAAATAGGTAACCTATATCTCATGGGACAACTAGACACTCCTGCGCTTTCAAATATGAAAACGTTATCCGCAAGAGCTATCCACCTAAAATACTATCTACAGTACCTAGAACATAGTAACCAACACTTTTTAGACTTACCTACCCAGTATCAGCAAAGGGTTCCTCGCAAATTCAAAGCTTTTTTACAGGCTGTAATAGAACAGCACGACTTTAGCTCTCAATACATTAATAACATTCTGTCCTCTGTTGCTCATTTCTATAATTATATACAGCATCAATCATTCGTATCTCAGTCTGATATAGAGAATAAGCCCTTTAGAGAAAGGAAGGTTTCTATACCTATTCATAATAATGTAGGAATAATGAGGAATATTAGTGTTATTACAAATGATCTCAAGCTAAGAAGCAGCAGAAAACCCTTACCATCACTAGGTAAGTTGAGAGATGGAGGCAGTCTGCGTCCTTTAAGCTCTGAAGAACAAGAAATTATTTTCAGGGCATTTGATAAAAACTATGCGTCAATAGAGTTAGAGCTAATGATAAGAATAGCTCTCGGAACAGGAGCTAGACAACAAAGCGTATGCACTCTCTCTATTGCTTGTATCAAAACTGCTCTCGACTACTTAGAACAAAATGCTGATTCAAATTATGCCGTGATAAATACTGGATATAAATACAGAACAGACTCAAAGTTTGGGAGACTAAACCGCTTAATGTTTTCACGTAACCTAATTGATCATTTAGCAACATATATAGATTGCGAAAGAGCGGAACATAGAAGACAAAATATAAACAGCTTTTATGCAAATACTGACGATAACTATGTGTTTTTAACTCGAACTGGAAACCCCTATTTAACTGCTGAAAGAGAAATTATAGATCGTAATCGTAACAACCCTAAACCAGTTTGGAACACTGAAGCGCCCGTCATGGTACCTAAAAACGGCCAATCTTTAAGAAATGAATTAAAAAAATTCATTTCCAAGGTTCAAAAGTTTGAACCAAGTCTTCAAAATTTTTCATTCCATGATTTGCGTGCTACCTATGGGATGAATATCGTAAGAAACCTTAGAGCTAAGGAATACCCTGATTCTAAGATATTTGATCATGTCAGACAAAGGTTAAACCATAGAAGCCTAACAACCACTGAGGCCTATCTAAAATTCGACTCGGAAGTAAAAGAATTCAATGATATACAAGATACGTTCGGCGTAACATTTGATAAGGGCAAATAAATGTCTAATTCTTTCAATGACAGGCAGCTTATTGAGATAAGCACTAAGCAAATAGAAGATATCGTTGATCCTCAATACACAGTAATTGTAGGTTCAAGAGCTGATGGTGTGTCCTTTAAAGTCGATATTGGTAGAGTCTGCTATACCAATAGAGAGAACGATTCTGGTCATTTCCGAAATAAAACTAAGAGCTATATTACGGGTCTAGTTGATAAATCAACATTGTCTATACAACGTGTAGAATGGTTGAGAAGGTACCTTAGGGAAATCCTTCAAAAAGGGTTGAGAGATGAAACGGTTCGAGGTTACCTTCATAATTTAAGATATTTTTTTGATTTTTGTGATTTTGAAGGCTCTAAGCCTCTTACTTTAGATGATTTAGCATCTAATTATAAATATTATCAAATTAATCTCTATCAAAAGGCGCGTTTAAGTGGTGCAAAATCTATAAGCACTACAACTCTTTATGACAAGCTAAATACTGCAAGAGATTTCATAAAAATTGCTTATAACTTATCTGATATCGATATACTTAGTATTATTCCCAAGCATCGTCATATGGGACATAACAGTAAAGAAAGAGACTCCTCATTAGAAGACTTCAAAAACTTCTTACAAACCTGCATTACATACTTTAATGAATTCTCATACGCCATATTAAATAAAATCTACCCTATACCTATTACTTTAGCAAAATCATCAAGTAATGATTATTATTGGGATTCGACTAAAAAATATGGCATAAAGAAACTACCTAATTGCTTCTACAATAGTGGTGAACCCTTACCCTTTAATGAGATAAAAAATGTTTTATCAAATTATTATAATTGTGAGCGCACTAAGAAAGATTTCTATAAAAACACATTAATAAACAACAGAAATACATGGATTAATGAGAATTTAGACTCTAGAAAAATTTATGCTTATAACCTATGTACATATTGCTTTTATTACATTTACCTTTCTTTCACTGCTGCTAATATACAACCCACACTTGATTTGAAAATATCTGATTTAAATTTGGAAGACCTTGGCTTATCAACTTTTGCTAGAAAACATAAATATCGAGCAGGTAGACAGATTGAATTTTCCGCTCCTTCTCACTTAAAACGTTATCTCATACAGTATTTGAAACTTAGAGAGTGGGTTGATAACCTTCATCTTCCTGGAGACTGTCAAGAATACTTGTTTGTGCGTATTGGAGAACATCGTCACTTAAAGCGTTTTGCACGTAGCTCTGTCAGTTCTATTGACGACAATACGCCACTTTTTAAAGGGGTTAAAAGGGTTACTGCTAGAGACATTAGAAACCTATGTGCGGAATACTACATAAAACATTCTAAAGGAAATTTGTCATTAGTAGCTAGGAAGCTGAATAACTCTTTAACTACAGTAGCTAAATCTTACACTTCGATCGATATTGAGTCTCAAGCAATAGAGATGAATCATTATCACGAAAAAATGATTACCGCAGTTCTTAGGTCTAATCGAACTAATGAACAAACTATATCTATCAAGACTTCAACTAACTATGATACGGAGAAAATACCAGCAGGATCTTGTTCTAACCTATCAGATAACGATCCTGTTAAGGCATTGGGCTTTAATAATGAAGCTCCCAACCCTTCCTGTGCTACATTTGAAAGTTGTTTGTTCTGTGAATTTTTTGCAATTCATATAGATTTTGAAGATATACATAAACTATTAAGTTTGAAAGAGGCTCTACTAAAGTCTTCTATGATTCGTGATGATCCTGAATATCATCTCCTCTCTATAGAACCATCACTATTTAGAATTGACGAGATTATCAATATTCTTAAAGGAAAAGATAATAGAGTAATTGAACTCGTTGATGATGCTGAACAAAATATAAAAATGCAAATTTATAATGAGTATTGGGATGAGCATATAAATTTTCTCACTGTAACCTCAGAATCTAACAGAAAAAGCTTAAGTTTATGACCAAGATAATGATGCGTGAACCCCTTGTTAAAGAGATACAACCAATATCTAAAGACCTAATCGAGAACCCATCATCTAGTTTGGTTATAACGCTTTCCAAGAGTGGAGATGCTTTATCATTATTCTCTGACGATATTTGGGACTATAGTGCTACTAGTAGTTTAATGAGGACTATTAACTTTAGAACTAAAATTAAGAACCTATCCTCATCTATTAATACCGACGGCAGAGAATTCAAATCAGCAGTTAAGTTTTTGAAGGTATTTGCACTCAATTGGATTTGTGAAATGAATGGATGTTCTATGTCAAAATTGAATGGTGACTTAGTCGCTATATCTTTTCTGATTAGTTACTGTGTAAACAATAATATTGAACTTGATAACGTATTTGCTGACCCTGATGCAATCTGTTTCTTAGTAAATAACAGCTCTGCAGAAAAACAAATAGGCTTGTATTTAGGCAAGATACAAAGGTTTATTGATACAGCATCTGTTTTAAATCGAAACAATTTTTGGTGCAATATACAACCTTCAGAAGAATTTTCAAGCAGTTTAAGAAAAACTAGAAAGTCTTTCCCTGAAACCTCTCAAGGTCTTCAAACTATGATTATTCCTTCACGCATTTATCAGAACCTGCTAAAAGATACCATTGAAAGCTTACAGATTTTTAATAAGCATGCTGAGAAGATATCATATGTTTTTTCTGCACGTACTAAAGTAAGGGATGAAGCTTTAAGACTAGATCAGAGTATGCCCATAAGTAAGCTTAATAAATCACAAACAAGTTTAGTTTCATTTTATTGGAAAACTGCTTTGAAGAGAGATACAAAGCTAACTAAGATTTTAGCAGAATTAACAGATTTAAACATCATCAAGAATGCTAGTTGGTTAAGTTTAACAATCAGCTTAGGTCAAATACAGATGAAAAGCGCTTTTGTTATAGCTGCGTTTACAGGTATGCGTAAAAATGAATTACTATCTATCCCTTTCAACGGGCTAAGACATATTAATTCCGATACTGGGAATATACCTGTAGTATGGTCAACTACAACAAAATTGGAAAGTAATGGAGTACCAAGATTTACAAAATGGGTAACAGGTTCAATTGTTGAAGAAGCTTTTGAAGCAGCTAAATTTATCACTCAAGGAGCTTTGAACTGGTCTGCTAATAAGAGTCAGGTGGCAGAAGATGAGAGTAAGTTACCGTTGTTTTTTTCAATTGAAAATGGGAAATCTGGAAAGCCTCATCCGCATTTTGATTATGCAACAACTGCCTTAAATAGCAACCTCATTCAAAGAATAATGTCATCAGAGCACTTATTGATTTCAGAACAAGACTTAAAGGAAGTCAGTCAATTTTTATACGGCGATGAAATACCTAATAATATTAAATTAGGTGAGCCTTGGCCTTTAGGCTTTCATCAGTTTAGACGCTCCTTAGCCGTGTATGCTGCTTCTAGTGGTTATGTTTCATATCCTACCCTTAAATCCCAGCTAAAACATATAAGCATGATGATGACAGTCTATTACACGGACTCAAACTCTAGAGCGATAAATATTTTAGGCAACGGCCCTGAAGTCAAAGCTATGGAAAAGGAATGGCAGGATGCCCAAGCAAGAGTAGAGTCAGATAGTTTGCATGAATTGTTAGATAGCGGGGTGACACTAACTGGTGCAGCTGGTAAAAATCTACAAAAAAGAAAAGTAGAGAATAAGCTTCCTAAGTTCTTAGATAATAGAAATAGTACTAAGAAAGCAGTCAAAAATGGCAAAATTCGTTATCGATCTACTTTAGTTGGCGGATGTATGTCTATTAAACCTTGTGATAAAGGTGCTGGTGTATTGGCATCTGCTTGTATTAGCTGTGAAAATGCGGTGTTTTCACCAGAATCCAAAAGTATTTTGCTACAAACTAAAGATTTTTATAAGTCTCAACTCACTTTAGATATTCCAAAGCGTGTTCATCATGAATACGAAGTGAGTATTAAAAAAATAGACAGTCTTCTTTCAGTATTAGAAGTAAATCAAGAGAAATAACATGAAAACTAGCCAGGCAGAACAGGCTTATTGGGATGCTTTGAATCGTCTACAAGATGGTACAGCCAAAATTGTCAATACAAAGTCATCACGGTTTAAGTTTACTAGAGACGCTGTAGGTAGAGAGGCAGGTAAAGGAAAAGGGTATGTCCGTAGTGAGAGATATCCAGAACTTTGCGAAGCAATAACAAAAGCGGAAGAAGAACGCAAAAATCGTGCTCAAGAAAAACCTAATACTTCTACTAAGTTAAAACATGAAAAAGAGCTCAAAATAAAAGCTAATTTGAAATACGACATGCTAAAAGAAGAATATGACATTATAATGCAAGATTATCTTAACATTCTAAGACAGAATTTTGAACTTCAAAGAGAGTTAGCAGATTCTCCACATTTAAGATTAGTGAAAAGATCTAATAAATAGCTTAATCTTGTTCCTGTTTAGCTCAAATACAATCTATGAATAAAGCCTCTCTAAAGCTTTATTTTTCTCATATTACGGCTATTAAGGTGCCTTAAAAGTATTCCTATGAATGACGATCATTTGTGTAACAAACTAAAAATTTTATTTGAACATCTGTTTCCTACTCTAACCATAATTGGTGGAGTAGATGAACCCTACTATGAAGCGCCAAAAGCAGATACAAATGCGAAGATCTTTTTTAAAGAAAACTACCCAAGAAGCCTATTACATGAAATTGCTCATTACTGTTTGGCAGGGCAAAAACGACGCAAATTAGATGACTATGGTTACTGGTATACTGAATGTGGTAGAACAAGTGAAGAGCAAGAGCTATTTCAATTGGTTGAAGCAAGACCTCAAGGCTTAGAAAAGGCTATGTGTGAAGCTATAGGTATACATTTTTCACCTAGCTTTGATGATTTTTCAGGTCGACCGATATCAGAGATGTTTCTAAAAAACTTAGAAGTTAATTATCAAGAGATGATTACGAATCCTCCTCCTACGGCTAAAATAGCTTTAGAAACATTAATGCATACAGATTTTTCTACGTTAAGGGATAATTAGTTTATTAACTACATATTACAAATTCATACTTACTTAATTTTAAAATTTCAAAGCAGTCATGTGAAGTATATTCATCAGGCTACTATTCAGCCGATGATAACTATAGTAAATATTCTAGCCTTCCCAATTTTATTGAAAAAACAAAGAATATCTACTAAGAGAAGAACCAACAAAAAGTCCCGATCTATTCATCAAAAATAAAATATTGATATGTCTCGATTGTATATACACGGCTAATATAAGCTTCTTAGTGCTTTGAAAAGTGATAATTCCAATGACTCACTTAATGTACAATATCTCCTTTTATGAGGAATATTGTACATTTTTTTATCAAGAAGCTGATTTTACATCATTACAATTACTTCTTTATCAATCAATAACTTAGTAATGTACATTTATAGATAAGAGTTTACTAGAGCTAAGCCATTGGTGCATCGCTGGTGAGGCACGTCGGCAGTTGGCAGACTTTGGCTACTGGTATGCCCCAGATGGCCGTAGTGAAGCGCAGCAGCAAGCGTTTGAGCGCGTAGAGATCAAACCGCAAGCCCTAGAGTGTTTATTCACCTTAGCATGCGGGCGTGTGTTTCGAGTGTCACAAGACAACTTGTTTGCGGACTTCGATACCAGCGGTAGCACCTTTGCACTCGACGTATATCAGCAAGCTGAGGACTATATTGCCCGCCCTCATACTCTGCCACGCGATGCTAAAATCTTATTGCATACTTTTTTGTGCGTGTGCAATTAATTTATAATTCATCTTAAATAAAACGGACACATAGTATATGTGCTCTGTACTGCTGGTATTTATCTCACGCAGCATCGTCTATAAAGTCATCATAAGCGCGGCTAAAATAAAGCAGGCGCTTTTAATATCATCATAAACCGTTAACGATTTTCTACGCATCGTAACGTCCTGCCACTAAACTTATATTTACCTTGCGTTATACTAAACCAGTAAAGCGCCTTTATAAGGTATGGGTTTGATACAAGTATCAATAGGCATAAGGGTTACTCTGTGCTTGTCTTTATCACCCCATATCACACCCCGCGTCAGCAGTCATTGACTCGTAGTATGACTCACAATAAGGCGACGTAGTACCGATCATCGATACTGTTATAATTATAAAATAAGGAACGATTATGCAAGTTTTTTATATTCATCCCGACAATCCGCAACCTCGTCTGATCGCTCAAGCAGCCGAGCTGCTACGCAAAGATCAACTAATCATCTACCCTACCGATACCAGCTACGCTTTTGGGTGCCGTTTGGGCGCAAAAGAGGCCTTAGACAAACTTAAGCAAATCCGCGCACTGGATGACAAACACCAATTTACTTTACTTTGTCGCGATTTAAGCGAGATTGCCACCTATGCGACCGTAGACAATGCTCAGTATAAACAACTAAAAGCGCATACCCCAGCCCCAATTACTTTTATCCTAAATGCGACAAAAGATGTTCCCAAAAAACTGGCGCATCCTAAGAAAAAAACCATTGGTATCCGTGTACCAAGCAATCCTATCGCTCAAGCATTATTAGAAGCCATGGATGAACCAATTTTGACCAGCTCATTGATACTGCCTGAGCGTGATGACATCCTCGATGATCCCTTTGAAATCGAGGAGTTATTAAGCAATCAAATTGATGGTTTGATCAATGCTGGTATCAAGACCACCAAGCTGACGACCATTGTAGATATGACTGGTGGGATGCCTGAAATCATCAGACAAGGTGCAGCCGATGTTGATTCATTATTATTGTAATCAGCGGCAAATTTGAAACATAAAAAAAGGCTCCAATTGAATTGGAGCCTTTTTTATACATTATATCGTCAATGCAAAATTAGTCACGATCAACCAATTCCACATAAGCCATTGGCGCGTTATCACCGTCACGATAACCACATTTTACGATACGTAAATAACCACCTGGACGCGTTTGGTAACGAGGACCTAACGTGCCAAATAGCTTACCGACCATAGCTTTACTACGCATACGGCTAAATGCCAAACGGCGATTAGCAACGCTGTCTTCTTTAGCCAAAGTGATCAATGGCTCAGCAACGCGGCGCAATTCTTTAGCTTTTGGCAAAGTAGTTTTGATCAGTTCATGCTCAAACAATGAGTTGGTCATGTTCTGAAACATTGCCTTACGATGACTGCCGGTACGACCCAGCTTGACTCCACTCTTACGATGGCGCATAGTCAAAAATCCTTAAAGTTTAACGGCTACGATAAGAAAAACGATCATCGACACGAAGGTCAGCTGGCGGCCAGTTGTCTAGGCGCATACCAAGCTCTAAATCTTTAGACGCTAGTACGTCTTTGATTTCGGTCAATGATTTCTTACCAAGATTTGGGGTTTTTAGTAGTTCAGTCTCTGAACGCTGTACCAAATCACCGATATAGTAAATGTTTTCAGCTTTCAAGCAGTTGGCTGAGCGAACCGTTAGTTCAAGATCGTCCACAGGGCGTAATAGCACCGGATCGACCTCTTCTTTTTCTTTCACAGGCTCAGGCGCTTCTTCAGCTTCTAGGTCAACAAAGATAGAAATCTGTTGTTGTAAAATAGTGGCTGCTTTACGAATTGCTTCTTCTGGATCTATAGTGCCATTAGTTTCAAGCTCAACGATAAGACGATCAAGATCAGTACGCTGCTCTACGCGAGCGTTCTCAACCTGATAAGCAACACGTAGCACAGGACTAAAGCTTGCATCAAGCTTTAAACGTCCGATTGCTTTGGTGTCACCATCTTCACGGCGCTGGTTTGCTGGCTCATATCCACGACCCATTACTACGCGCAAACGCATCTTAAGATGACCACGGTCACTTAATGTACCCAACACCAAATCTGGATTGATGATATCGACATTATGCGGTAGCGTGATGTCTGCAGCAGTAATAGTGCCTGGACCTTGTTTATCCAAGGTCAAAAATACTTCATTTTGGTCATGAAGGGTAATCGCCAAGCCTTTTAGGTTCAAAAGCAAGTCAAGTACGTCTTCTTGTAGTCCTTCAAGCGTTGAGTACTCATGGTCAACACCATCAATCTCAGCTTCAATGACTGCGGCACCAGGTAATGAAGATAACAAGATGCGACGCAGAGCATTCCCGAGGGTATGCCCAAAGCCGCGTTCTAACGGTTCGAGCGTGACTTTCGCAATCGTTTCATTCACCGTATCCACATTAATGGCGTTCGGCGTTAGAAACTCAGTTGCATTTAGCATCATGATGTCACCTCGATTTATTAAACTGGTTTAATTAACGTTTATGGCTCAACGCCATGATTATGACACTGAGCGGTACGTCATTTACTTAGAGTATAGCTCAACGATCAAGCTTTCGTTGATGTCAGCAGGTAGATCAATACGATCAGGCGCTTGTTTAAACGTGCCTTGTAGTTTGCTGTGATCAACATCTAGCCATTCTGGAATGCCACGCTGAGTCGCTAGTTCGATAGCGTTTTTGATACGTAGCTGTTCGCGAGACTTCTCGTGGATAGCGATGACATCACCATCTTGCAACTGAATTGATGGAATGTTCACACGAACAAACTCATCACGGCCAGCTTTTTTGACCATAACAGCGCGGTGGCTGACTAGCTGACGTGCTTCGGCGCGAGTTGAGCCAAAGCCCATGCGATATACTACGTTGTCTAAACGGCTCTCAAGCATGGCTAGTAGGTTCTCACCAGTAGCACCACGCTTACGCGCCGCTTCTTTATAGTAGTTCGCAAACTGACGCTCTAGTACACCGTAGATACGCTTAACTTTTTGTTTTTCACGTAGCTGCAAAGAGTACTCTGAGCTTTTGTTACGGCTCACACCATGTTGACCAGGTGGACGAGCAGCTTTCTTTGTTTTTACGTCATATGGCTTAACACCAGACTTAAGGCCTAAGTCTGTGCCTTCACGACGTGATAATTTGAGTTTTGGTCCAATATAACGGGCCATTGTTATGTCTCCTATAAGCTCTTATGATAAAAAGCTTCGTCTTTAATATTAGACGCGGCGCTTTTTCGGCGCACGGCAACCATTGTGTGGGATTGGGGTTACATCAGAAATGCTGTTTACTTTATAACCCAATGCACCTAGTGCTCTTACCGCAGACTCACGACCCGGTCCTGGTCCTTTGACCAAAACATCGATATTCTTAACACCATATTCTTGAGCGGCTTTACCAGCAACTTCAGCTGCAACCTGAGCTGCAAATGGTGTAGATTTACGTGAACCACGGAAGCCTTGTCCACCTGAAGTGGCCCAAGCCAGTGCATTACCTTGACGATCGGTAATCGTAACAATGGTGTTATTAAAAGACGCATGGATATGGGCAACGCCCTCCGATACTGAACGACGAGTCACTTTTTTGCGACTACGAGTGTCTTTAGCCATCTTTTAGCTTCCTAAGTTAATTATCTTTTGAGAGGGCGTGTCGGACCCTTGCGAGTACGAGCGTTGTTTTTGGTGTTTTGACCACGAACAGGTAGGTTACGGCGATGGCGGATGCCACGGTAACAGCCTAGATCAACCAAACGCTTGATATTCATAGACACTTCACGACGAAGATCACCTTCAGTCATGTATTCTGCAACTTGTGCACGGATAGCATCTAACTGTGTATCATCTAACTGACTGACTTTGGTAGTAGGAGCGATGCCAACTGCGTCTAAAATTTTCTGAGCAGTGGTACGACCGATACCAAAGATATAAGTTAGTGAAATAACAGCATGCTTATTATCCGGAATGTTTACGCCGGCAATACGAGCCATTGATTTCTCTCCATTAAAGAAAAATAAGCGTTATTTATCAATAAGGCTGTATTTTTCAGATTTGTTGCTGTCAATACGAAAGCTTTTATAATGACTACCGCTGCTTTGACTCATCAACAAGCCTATTCATCGACAGTATTATAAAAGTTTTGCATAAACTACGGCAAGTGGCGGATGATATCGCATCCGCCGTTATTTTTCAAGTATTAATTGATATAGTAACAAAATCGAGGGTTTGTTGCTACTAGATATTAACCTTGACGTTGCTTGTGGCGAGGTTCTGCTGTACAGATAATATGTACACGGCCTTTACGGCGCACAACTTTACAGCTACCACAAATCTTTTTAACTGATGCTTGAACTTTCATAGCATACTCCTTTGAGATATCGTACCGCTCATTTAAGGTTGAGTGGGCGATTGAATTAACGTCTGATCATGATATTGATGGGTCATCAAATGCGCTTGAATTTGCGAGATGAAGTCCATTACCACAACCACCATAATCAGCAAAGACGTACCACCAAGCTGGAAAGGTACACCAAACGATGACTGGACGACCATTGGCATTAAACAAATAACCGTCATATACATCGCGCCAATAAAGGTCAGTCGGTTTAATACATGATCGAGGTAACGCTGAGTTTGTTGTCCGGGGCGAATACCTGGGATATACGCACCACTACGTTTAAGGTTTTCTGCTACTTCACGCGGGCTAAAGACCAATGCCGTATAAAAATAACAGAAGAAAATAATCATTGCGCCAAACAGTACTAAATATAGTGGTTGTCCTGGCGACAGTACCAATGCCATATTTTGTAATATTTTTTGTGTAAAAGTAGGATCTGTTGATTGACCGACCCACTGCCCTAAACTGGCTGGAAACAACAATAAAGAGCTGGCAAAAATGGCGGGAATAACCCCTGCCATGTTTAATTTCAGCGGCAAATGTGACTGCTGCTGAGCATAAATCTTGCGCCCTTGCTGCTGTTTCTGTGCATAATTGACAGGGACACGGCGCTGGGCACGTTCAATATAAACGATACCAGCGGTCACCGCGATGCCTAGTAACACAAAAATAAACAGTACAATCAAATTCATCTGACCTTGATTGACCTGCTCGATAGACTGCGAAATCATACCTGGCGTACCGGCTACAATACTGGCAAAAATCAGCATTGAGATACCGTTACCGACACCGCGCTCTGTAATCTGCTCACCAAGCCACATCAAGAACATAGCACCTGCTACCAGCGAGGTAACCGCTGGAATATAAAAGGTCAGGCCGGTAGATAAAGTAAGATTTTGGCTGATTAAGCCAGCACACATTCCTAATGACTGTACTAGAGCCAAAGCAAGCGTTCCTTGACGGGTATACTTATTTAGCTTGCGTCGTCCTGCTTCACCTTCTTTTTTGAGGGCTTCAAGCGATGGCAATACTGCAGACATCATCTGTACAATAATCGATGCTGAAATATATGGCATAATGCCAAGTGCCATGATCGACATACGCTCTAGCGCACCACCTGAAAACATATTGAACATGCTCAAAATGGTGTTTTCGTTGCGCGAAAACAGATCAGCCAGGTTGACCGGATTGATACCCGGTACTGGAATATGCGACCCTAAACGATAAACAATCAATGCGCCGATTAAGAATAATAAACGCGTCCATAGCTCATCATACTTGCGTATGAAGGCAAATGGATTGAGCGGTATACCACTTGAGGTCATTGATTGTTTTGACACGTTACTACTCCTCGATGCTACCACCAGCAGCTTCGATTGCTTGCTTGGCGCCTTTAGTCACTTTGATACCTTTGAAGGTATAAGCTTTAGTAACTTCGCCTGATAGCATAACGCGAGCACGTTTCATATCGTGACGGATAAGGTTGGCTGCTTTTAGTGTTTCAATGCTAACCACATCACCTTCAATTTTGTTCAGCTCAGACAGACGAACTTCTGCAGTTGTCATTGCCATTTTACTGGTAAAACCGAATTTTGGTAGACGACGATATAAAGGCATTTGACCACCTTCAAATCCTGAGCGAATGCTAGAACCTGAACGAGACTTTTGGCCTTTTACACCGCGGCCACCAGTCTTACCAAGACCTGAACCGATACCACGACCACGACGTTGGGCAGTTTTCTTTGCGCCAACACCTGGTGATAATTCATTTAATCTAAGACCCATTACGCTTCCTCCACTTTTACCATGTAGTTGACGCGATTAACCATACCACGGGTTGAAGGAGTATCTTCAACGACCACACTATGACCAATACGGCGTAAACCCAATCCTTTCAAGCTCGCTTTGTGGCTCTTTAGGCGATGGGCACCCGATTTAAATTGAGTGACTTTCATTTTTTTCATCGTAACTCACCTAGTCTAAGTTAACCCAAGATTTCGTCTACAGATTTACCACGCTTTGCTGCCATCTTTTCTGGAGTTGACATATCACGTAAACCGTTAAACGTTGCACGAACAACGTTAGCAGTGTTGGTAGAACCATAACATTTAGTCAAAACATCTTTGACACCAGCAACTTCTAATACCGCACGCATTGCGCCACCGGCGATTACGCCAGTACCTTCAGATGCAGGCTGCATAAAGACTTTACTAGCACCATGACGTGCTTTGATCGGATGATACAAAGTTGCATCATTTAGCTCAACAGTAATCATGTTGCGCTTAGCAGCTTCTAGTGCTTTTTGGATAGCAGCTGGCACTTCACGTGCTTTACCACGGCCAAAACCAACACGGCCATTACCATCACCCACTACCGTCAAGGCGGTGAATGAGAAAATACGACCACCTTTAACTACTTTTGCAACACGATCAACGGTAACTAAGCGTTCTACTAGACCGTCAGTCTGTTCATTTTTATCATTTTTATCATTTCTAGCCATGATTAAAACTCCAATCCGTTTTCGCGAGCAGCTTCAGCCAAAGCTTTTACTCGACCATGATATTTAAAACCACTACGGTCAAAGGCAACTTTCGTAATACCAGCTGCTTTTGCGCGTTCTGCGATCATTTGGCCTACAGACGTTGCTGCATCAACATTACCAGTTGAGCCAGAGCGTAAGCTGCTGTCTAAGGTAGATGCCTGAGCAATCACTTCACCACCGTTTGGAGAGATAATCTGGGCATAAATATGTCTTGGTGTACGGTTAACCGTTAAGCGATGAACGCCTAGATGACGGATATGCGCACGGGTTTTCTTTGCTCGACGTAGACGAGCTGCTTTTTTATCAAACATTTCAACTCACCTTATTTTTTCTTAGCTTCTTTGCGAATAATGCGCTCGTCACTATAACGAATACCTTTACCTTTATAAGGCTCAGGTGGGCGGAAACCACGGATATTAGCCGCTGCTTGACCAAGCTGCTGCTTATCGTTTGACTTTAAAACGATTTCAGTTTGCGTTGGAGTTTCAGCTGACACACCTTCAGGTAGCGTATACTCTACTGGATGTGAATAACCAACGTTTAGGGTTACTTTGTTGCCAGTAACTTGTGCGCGATAACCAACACCAATTAGCTGAAGACGTTTTTCAAAGCCTTCGCTCACGCCTGTCACATAGTTGTTTAACAGTGCGCGCATGGTGCCTGTGTGCATCATAGCTTCTTGTGAATCGACTGCAGGTGAGAAAATGATAGCATCATCTTCCTGTTTCAGCTCGACCAATTCATGCAGGCGTAAAGACATAGTGCCGTTCTTGCCTTTAACTTCGACCTGCCGATCGTTCAAAGTAACGCTTACGCCGTTTGGCAGCGTCACTGGGGCTTTAGCCACACGAGACATAGGAATATTCCTTAAAAAATTAACTTGCTTTTATTAGCGAAAAAACTAACAGGCTAAAAAGCCTGCTAGTTTAGCATAATTGTCCCCGTTAAACACCATACAATTTTATTAAAATCTGATGTTTAGCTTTCTAAGCTTGTCATATACCACTATAAATCACGACAAGCTTAATGGGTTCAAGTAGACTTTATCGTCCGATTACCTAAGCAACAAATGCTAATTAGGCAACAAATGCGACGATTTCACCACCGATACCAGCAGCGCGTGCAGCACGATCGCTCATGATGCCTTGACTGGTTGATACGATAGCAACACCCATACCTTGCTTAACAGTAGGGATAGTGTCTTTGCCGCGGAACTGGCGTAGGCCAGGACGGCTATAACGTTGGATCGTTTCGATGACAGGGCGGCCTTCGAAATATTTTAACTCAATAGTTAGTGTCGCTTTGTTGTTTTCTTCTTCTGTCACAACTGCGCTCGCCACATAACCTTCAGCAACTAATAAATCAGCGATTGATTTACGTAGTTTAGAGCTCGGCATTGCTACCGACACTTTATTGGCCATTTGTGCGTTACGAATACGGGTTAGCATATCCCCAACGGTATCTTGCATACTCATGTAGTTACTCCTTACCAGCTTGCTTTACGAACACCAGGCACATCGCCTTGCATGACACGCTCACGCAGCATATTGCGTGATAAGCCAAACTTGCGGAAGTAACCGTGAGGACGACCGGTGATAGCACAACGATTGCGTAGACGTACTGGTGAGGCGTTGCGTGGTAGTGCTTGTAGCTCTAACATCGCGTCCATACGCTCTTCGTCTGATGCGTTGATATCACTGATAGTTTGTTTTAGCTTGATACGCTTTTCAGCATATTTAGCAACCATTTTTTCGCGTTTTAATTCGCGGTTAATCATGCTCTTCTTTGCCATAACGTCTTTACCTTATTTAAATGGGAAGCCGAATGCTTTAAGCAACGCACGACCTTCTTCATCAGTACCTGCTGACGTGGTGATAGTCACATCCATACCACGGATGCGATCGATCTTGTCAAAATCTACTTCTGGGAATACGATTTGTTCTTTGATACCCAATGAGTAGTTGCCACGTCCGTCAAAGGCTTTAGGCGAAAAACCGCGGAAATCACGAATACGAGGAATTGCAATGGCAATGAGACGATCTAAAAATTCGTACATTTGCTCACCGCGTAGCGTTACTTTACAGCCAATTGGCCATTCTTCACGAATCTTAAAACCAGCAACTGATTTGCGCGCTTTGGTGATAACAGGTTTTTGACCAGCGATTGCGGTCATATCAGACACAGCACCTTCAAGCAATTTTTTGTCTTGAGACGCGCCGCCTACACCCATATTTAGTGTGATCTTGGTGATTTTAGGCACCTGCATCACGTTCGCCAAACCAAGCTCTTCTTTGATTTGCTGTTTTAATTCATCGTTATATAAAGATTTTAATCTTGCCATTACCATTACACCCTTAGTGTCTTACGCAGTCGCCACTACTTCACCGTTTGAACGATAGACGCGTTGTTTATTGCCGTCTTCGTCAAACTGATAAGTAATACGATCTGCTTTTTGGGTTTGCGCATTTAAGATTGCGACATTTGAAATATGCAAAAAAGCTTCTTGCTTAACGATACCACCTTCAGTACCAGTCGCCTGATTTGGCTTTTGGTGCTTGGTGACGATGTTAATGCCTTCAACTTTAATACGATCATTTTTTACAGCTTGTACAGTACCTTGCTTGCCTTTGTCTTTCCCAGCAATCACGATAACTGTATCGCCTTTACGTAATTTTGACATGGATTACCTCACAATACTTCTGGTGCTAGTGATACAATTTTCATAAACTGATCACCACGTAGTTCACGAGTTACCGGTCCAAAAATACGAGTTGCAATCGGTGCTTTATTTTGGTTCAACAATACCGCAGCATTGTCATCAAAACGCAGGACAGAACCATCAGGACGACGAACGCCTTTTTTGGTACGTACAACTACTGCATTCATCACGTCGCCTTTTTTGACACGACCACGCGGAATGGCTTCTTTAACCGTTACTTTAATAATGTCGCCAACTGATGCATAACGACGATGAGAACCACCCAGTACTTTAATGCACTGAACTCGCCTTGCACCGCTATTGTCTGCAACTTCCAGCATTGACTCAACCTGAATCATAGCGTTACTCCACACGTATGAGCAATAAAAACCAGTTGCTGCCGCTAGCACAGTATGAGTAGACGGCATTTTTTATAAATAACCGCGACTTACTCTTAATGTGAGTGATATGCGACGGGCGCAATCAGCATCCTTAAAAAGGCGGCTATTTTAACAGCTTCTGGCTTTTAATGCAATTTACTTAGATTTTTTCTACTTTTTCAACCACATCAACTAAAGTCCAAGACTTAGTTTTTGAGATTGGACGCGTTTCTTTGATGCGGACAAGGTCGCCTTGTTGGCAAACGTTATTCTCATCATGAGCTTTGATCTTTGTAGAACGACGAAGCTGTTTGCCATACAAAGGATGACGAACCAGACGCTCAATCAAAACTGTGATGGATTTGTCCATCTTGTCGCTGACAACTCGTCCTGTCAATACGCTAGCATTGGTAGCTGTTTGATTGTTATCGCTCATGAGTCGCCTCGTTGTTTCTCGTTAATCAAAGTCTGAAGCTGAGCAATCGTACGACGATTGGCACGTACTTCATGGGTATTACCCAACTGACCAGTTGCTTTAGCCATACGAATACGGAAAGCATCAAGTTGCTTTTCATCAAGTAACTGGGTCAGTTCTTCTAATGATTTATCACGTAATTCACTGATCTTCATTACATTATCGTCCGCTTAACAATGGTAGTTTTAAAGGGCAGTTTTGCCGCAGCAAGCGTTAATGCATCGCGAGCAAGCTCTTCTGAGACCCCTTCGATTTCATATAGCACTTTACCAGGTTTGATTTCGCATACCCAATACTCGACAGGACCTTTACCTTTACCCATACGTACTTCTAGAGGCTTGTTGGTGATTGGTTTGTCTGGGAATACACGAATCCAAATTTTACCGCCACGCTTGATTTTACGAGTGATGGTACGACGTGCTGCTTCAATTTGACGAGCTGTCATACGACCACGCGTCAGTGATTTTAGACCAATTTGTCCGAATGCAACGGTGCTTCCACGATGAGCAAGACCTGTGTTACGACCTTTGTGCATTTTACGAAACTTGGTACGTTTTGGCTGTAACATAGTTTAACCTCTGTCTGAGTTTCGACGGTTTCCACGACCACGGCGTTTTGGCGCACGAGGCTTCTCTTCGTTGACGGGATTGTAAACACTGTTCATACCGTCAAGGATCTCTCCGCGGAAAATCCAAACTTTAACACCGATGGTGCCGTAAGTTGTCTCGGCGCGAATTGACGCATAGTCAATATCAGCACGGAGTGTATGCAATGGTACACGACCTTCACGGTACCATTCAGTACGAGCAATCTCAGCACCGCCAAGACGGCCAGACAGCTCAACTTTGATACCTTTAGCACCAGAGCGCATGCTGTTTTGTACGGCGCGCTTCATGGCACGACGGAACATCACACGGCGCTCAAGCTGGCTTGCGATACCCTCTGCTACCAAACGTGCATCTAGATCAGGCGATGTGATTTCTTCAATGTTAACCTGAGCAGGTACGCCCATGATTTTGGTCAATTCTTTTTGAAGTCTTTCGATGTCTTCGCCTTTTTTACCGATCACGATACCAGGACGCGCAGTAGCGATGGTGATTTTAGCTGCGCCAGTAGGACGCTCGATCATGATGTTGCTGATCATCGCGTTGTCTAGCTTTTTGCGCAGATACTCACGAACTTGAATATCGTTGATTAGGTATTCTGAGTATTGTTTAGGGTTAGCATACCAGTTTGCATTATGCTTTTTTACAACACCAAGACGAATTCCGATTGGATGTACTTTTTGACCCATAACTTATTCTCCTACCTTTATAGTGATGTGACAAGTACGCTTACTGATACGATCAGCGCGACCTTTAGCACGTGGTAGGATACGTTTTAGCGTGATGCCTTCATCAACGTAGATAGTTGATACTTTTAAAGTATCGATATCTAAGCCATTGTTGTGTTCGGCATTGGCGATGGCTGAGTTAAGGCATTTCTTAACAAAGACAGCGCCTTTTTTGTTGCTATACGTTAGGATATCCAAAGCACGCTCAATCGATTTGCCACGAACTTCATCAGCAACGAGTCTAACTTTTTGTGCCGATATGGCGGCACCGCGTAATTTTGCAGTTACTTCCATGGTAAGCACCTTATCTCTTAGCTTTTTTGTCAATGCCATGACCACGATATGTACGAGTCGGGGCAAATTCACCTAGTTTATGACCAACCATCTGCTCGCTTACGATAACCGGTACGTGAGTACGGCCGTTGTGAACAGATAAAGTTAGGCCAACCATTTGTGGCAGAATCATCGAGCGGCGCGACCAAGTCTTAATTGGCTTGCGAGAGTTGGTGTCTAATGCATTCTCAACTTTGGCAAACAAATGCGCGTCTATGAATGGACCTTTTTTCAATGAACGAGGCATGAAATTCTTCCTTTATTTCTTCTTGGCGCGACGGCGACGGATGATCATACTGTCAGTACGCTTATTGTGACGCGTTTTAAGTCCTTTAGACTTCTGACCCCAAGGGCTAGTAGGATGGCGACCTTTGTTACGACCTTCACCACCACCATGTGGGTGATCAACCGGGTTCATAGCAACACCACGAACTGAAGGACGAACACCGCGCCAACGTGAAGCACCGGCTTTACCAAGTGATTTCAAGTTATTTTCAGTATTAGATACTTCACCGATAACCGCACGGCAGTTCACGTGTACACGGCGAGTCTCGCCTGAACGTAGACGTAGAATTGCGTAGATACCATCACGGCCTAGTAGCTGAACGCTAGCACCCGCAGAGCGAGCAATCTGTGCACCTTTACCGATTTTAAGCTCGATATTGTGAATCACAGTACCCAATGGGATGTTTTTTAGCGGTAAGCAGTTACCTGGGCGGATTGGAGAAGTTTCGCCTGACTGTACGGTATCGCCAGCAGCTAGTTTCTTTGGTGCAATAATATAACGACGTTCGCCATCAGCGTACTTAAGTAGTGCAATATGAGCAGTACGGTTAGGATCGTATTCGATACGCTCAACCGTCGCTGGGATATTGTCTTTAGTACGTTTGAAATCGATAACACGATAATGATGCTTATGACCACCACCAACGTGACGAGTGGTTATACGACCGTTATTGTTACGACCACCTGACTTACTTTTTGATTCGACAAGCGCTGCATAAGGACGACCTTTGTAAAGGTGTGGATGCACCACTTTTTCAACAAAACGACGGCCTGGTGATGTTGGCTTTGCTTTTACGATAGGCATGAGTGTAATCCTTATTCGTTGTTCGCTGTTTCACTAGTAGAATCAGTCGCGTTTGCAACTTCTTCACCAGCATCAGCCATTTGTACATCTTGACCAGCTTTTAAGGTAACATAGGCTTTTTTATAGTCATTACGACGGCCGATACTCTTACCAAAACGCTTTGTCTTACCTTTAACATTCAAAGTGTTCACTTTAGTAACTTCAACACCTTCGAACATCATCTCAACTGCTTTTTTGACTTCTAGCTTAGTAGCGTTAGAGTCAACTTTAAATACCTGCACACCAAGTGAGTCGCCAAGCATTTGAGATTTTTCTGAGAATACAGGCCCTCTTAAGACCTGATAAAGTCTTGCGTTGTTCATGCTAGTGCTTCCTCAAATTGTTTCGCAGCTTCAACTGACATGATCACTTTATCAAATGCGATCAAACTCACTGGATCCACTTCGTTTGTACCAAGTACATTGACGTGTGGAATGTTGCGAGCGGCTAAGTATAAATTTTCGTCAACTTCTTTAGTAACGATGAGTGCACGAGGTGCATTAAGCTCATTTAACTTTGCAACCAGCTCTTTGGTCTTTGGCTCAGAAACGCTTAGCTCTTCTACCAAAATCAAACGCTCTTGGCGAATCAATTCGGCTAGGATACACTGCATCGCACCGCGATACATTTTACGGTTTACTTTCTGTGACCAATCTTGTGGTTTTGCAGCAAATGCACGACCACCTGAACGCCAGATTGGGCTACGAATAGAGCCTGCACGAGCGCGACCAGTACCTTTTTGGCGCCATGGCTTGATGCCACCGCCAGAAACTTCGGCACGGGTTTTTTGCGCACGTGTACCTTGACGGCTACCTGCAAGATATGCGGTGACGACCTGATGCACTAATGCTTCGTTGAATTCACGACCAAAAGCCGTATCAGAAAGCTCAACCGCCGCACCTGTAACTGTTTTTAAATCCACGTTAATCCCCTTGCTTAGGCTTTGACTGACGGACGTACGATGACATCGCCACCGGTGGCACCTGGGATAGCGCCCTTGATGACAAGTAACCCTTTTTCGGCATCCACTGATATCACTTCTAGGCCCTGAACGGTAACGCGCTTGTTACCCATTTGACCTGGCATCTTTTTGCCTTTGAAGACTTTACCTGGTGACTGGTTCTGACCAGTTGAACCAAGGGCACGGTGAGATACTGAGTTACCGTGAGTCGCATCTTGCATGCTAAAGTTATGACGCTTTACGCCGCCTTGAAAGCCTTTACCTTTACTTTGTCCTGTGACATCAACCATCTGACCTTGCTCGAACAAGTCAGCTAGGATCTCACCGCCAATCTCACGACCTTCAAGTTCGCTATCATTGACACGAAATTCCCAAACACCACGGCCAGCTTTAACGCCAGCTTTCGCGAAGTGACCTTTTTGTGCGGCCGTTACGCGGCTGTCACGACGGGTACCTGTGGTGATTTGGATGGCTTGATAACCATCTACATCAGTATTTTTTACTTGAGTAATGCGGTTTGCATCGACCTCAACCACTGTGACAGGGATAGATACGCCTGCTTCAGTGAAGACACGGGTCATGCCGCATTTTTTACCGACTAAACCGATCGCCATTTTAGACCTCTTTATATCTTATATTAATGGGTTGGGTGTGTTTTGCATTAACCCAAAGCAATTTGAACGTCAACACCCGCCGCTAAATCAAGCTTCATTAGCGCATCCACAGTTTTGTCAGTAGGCTGAACAATATCAACCATACGCTTGTGGGTACGAATTTCGTACTGGTCACGTGCGTCTTTGTTGACGTGTGGTGAGGTTAGAACGTTGAAACGCTCAATGCGAGTCGGCAACGGTACAGGACCACAAACTTGCGCACCGGTGCGCTTTGCAGTATCGACAATCTCTTGGGCCGACTGATCAATCAGACGATGATCAAATGACTTGAGACGGATACGGATTCTCTGGTTAGCCATGCCAGCAAGCTCCTAATATGTGCCTTTGTCATTCTTGCGCTGCAAGACTATGATCAAAAGCCGTTTGGTTAAAGATTTACTTCAAGCGGCTTCCCATTCTTTGCAGAATCTGTTCTTCGAGAGAACCAGCAGCGTGCTAAAAGCAAAATAATTTAAAGCCCCGCCGACCCTCCCACTTTTATGGATGTCAGCAAAGGCATAATGAAATAGTGCTAGAAACGATGCTCTAGCTGTCATAGCGCCAGCTGTTTTATTGGCTGCGCATATATAATTCAGTGGTGTGTATTATACATAGAATTTTGGTCATTGCAAGAGTAATATCAATGGGCGCTTGAGATTTTACCCTTTATAAACAAGCGTTTTTATCGATAATATTTTTATTGAAGTCCCTTTTACACCCTGATAAAACATCAATAAAACCTCTCAATAATGGCTGCTGTTCTAGGGTGTTTATTCAATTCACTCGCTAGTCTAAAACGATATCATACTGCTCTTGAGTGTAGAGGTTTTCGACATCGAAGGTGATAACCCGACCCAATAAATACTCCAAATCAGCGACGGTATCTGATTCTGAGGTGAGCAGTAAATCGATCACAGCAGCATGAGCCACCACGGTAAACTTTTTTGGAGAGTTATAAGTGCGAGCGCAGCGCATGATTTCACGGAAAATCTCAAAGCAGACGGTCTCAGCGGTCTTAACAAAGCCGCGACCTTGGCAGGTAGAGCACGGCTCACAGAGCTGCTGCCCCAGCGACTCACGGGTACGTTTGCGCGTCATTTCAACCAACCCCAGCTCACTGACTTGGGTGATTTTGGTCTTAGCATAATCTTGCGCCAACTGCTCTTGCAGACTGGTCAATACGTCATCTTTGTGCTGCTGCTCGAGCATATCGATAAAGTCGAGGATAATAATACCGCCCAGATTGCGCAGTCGTAGTTGGCGGGCGATGGCATGGGTGGCTTCAAGATTGGTCTTATAGACCGTATCCTCTAATGAGCGACCACCGACAAAAGAGCCGGTATTGACATCAATGGTCGTCATGGCTTCGGTTTGATCGATAATCAAATAGCCGCCAGATTTGAGATCGACACGGCGTTTGAGCGCATCTCTCAAATCATCTTCGACTCGGTGCACATCAAACAGTGATTGCTCTGCCGTGTAGTGAACGATGCGATCATAGATAAAGGGGACAAATTCTTTGGCAAAGTATCTGACTTGCTCATATACCTGCTTATTATCAATGACGACTTTTTCGGTATCACTATGTACCAAGTCGCGTATCGAGCGTAGCGGTAAGGATAATTCTTGATAGATAAGCTCTGAGCTTTGATGATGATTGATCTCTTGACGGCGTGCACAGATCGTCCGCCATAACTGCAACAGATAGTAGATGTCTTCTTCTAGTTTTGCGACTGGCACACGCTCAGCGGCTGTACGTGCAATCAGGCCGCCCTTGAGATTGACTGTCTGCATCAGACAGGTTAGCTCGGTTTTTAGACGCATGCGCTCATCAGCGCCATCGATACGCTGTGAGATGCCGATATGGTCGCTCGATGGTAGATAAACCAAATAACGTGAAGGCAGCGAGATATTGGTGGTCAAGCGCGCGCCTTTACTGCCGAGCTGATCTTTGGTCACTTGCACAAGGATACGTTGGCCCTCATGCAAACGGTGCTGAATCAAGGTCTTGGCGGCTGGTACGACCTCTGTACTCTGTACCTCGACCACAGGCGGCGTCACTGATAGATCGTCCGTCGCACCAATCACGCCATCATCGCTAATCGCGCGCTCATTGGCCATACCATCGACAGTAGCACCAGCTTGGGCATGACTGTCTTTGGCTATTGCGTTTGTCTTATCTACTGCCGGACGCGGCTCGCGCTGCATATCGTTGACGTGTAAAAACGCTGTGCGTGATTGACCGATATCAACGAAAGCGGCCTGCATACCTGGCAGGACCCGCACCACTGTACCCAAATAAATATTGCCCACCAACCCCAATTTATGATGACGCTCAATATAAATCTCGCCCAAAACACCGTTGTCTAGCACGGCGACACGCGACTCCATTGGACTAATATTAATCAGCAGCTCTTCGGACATAATATTTTTCTCTTATCTCTCAGCTTTCTTATTCGACGTTCATCGCCTGTTAGGCTTACAGTGTAACAAATGCGCCTTGTGCTTGCCCATTATCCTAGCGTGTCATTATGTGCATAAAAAGTGTGCGTAAAAAACAACTCAGTAGCTGATTATCACGACACGCTTGCGCTGCTATGTTGGCTGAGGGTATTGATCAGAGCCAACGTTTGCGCAAGTGGCAAGCCGACGACATTGGTATAGCTACCGTTGATACGGCTCACCCAAGCAGCGCCTAACCCCTGAATGCCATAACCTCCTGCTTTGTCTTGAGGCTCGCCGCTGTCCCAATACTCACGCATCATCTGCGCCGTTAAGGGGATAAAGGTCACCGCCGTGCGCTCCGTGAGCTGCTGCTGAGAAACGACCTGCCATACAGGCTGCTTGAGTGCATGGGCGGCTGTTGCATGCGCAGCGGCGTTATCGCAGGGCACCAGATGAGCAGAGCGGGCGATAAGGGTCACTTGTACCGCTGTCCATACTTCATGCGCCGTATCAGACATCTGCTGCCACATCTCATACGCCTGCTCACGGCTTGTAGGCTTAACCAGCACCGTTTTGCCGTCTGCTAGGACACCGATGGTATCGGCTGTTAACACCAGACGCGGCTCAACGTCTTTATCGACATTCTCTTCCCTACTGTTAGCATTTAGCTGCTGTACCGCGGCGG
>NZ_JAPEHS010000020.1:0-35755 GCF_028823565.1 Psychrobacter sp. A3 | reverse complement strand
GCGACTCCGTCAGCACATCCTCGGCACACATTGTATCTACTACCGTTGCTACCTTCCGGTCCTGGCGGGATTCATAGTACAATGTTGCGAGGCTACCAACGGAGCCACCAGAGCAGATTATACAAGATTTTTTTAGTATTACAACCCCTATCTCAAAACTGTTTTTTTTAATCGAAAATAAGTCTGTAACCTAGCTCACAAAATTCTCACAGCAACTTATACAGATTTTGCTATTTTAGTGAATGAAGTTGCACACATATCAACACTTAAAAATAAGAGGTACAACTTCCTTTGTAAATACCTTTTGAAAGTATTCATATGAATACCCTTAACATTGATTTAGGAGATAACCATGAAAAATGCTCTATTGAATAAACTGGCCATCGCTTCTTGTACTGCTTGTTTAATGACAGCCATGATGGGTAGCGCGCATGCCGAGCCGACAGGCTATGATCAGCTGAGCTTTCAAACCGAAGTCAAAGAAGAGGTGCAAAATGACGAAGTACGCGCCAGCATGTACAAAAAAGCCCAAGCCAGTACCTCAAAAGCCTTGGCCACCACACTCAACACATCTATTAATAATGCCATGAAAATCGCTAAGCGCTACCCGAGCGTGACGGTCAGCACCGGACAGCAGCGCACCTATCCGCGATATGATAAAAACGACAAAATCATTGGCTGGACGGGGCAAGCCAGTATCGATCTAAAAAGCACCGACTTTGCGGCTACCAGCCAGCTAATTGCTGATTTGCAAGAAACGCTAGTGATGGATAATCTAAACTTTGGCGTCTCTGACAGCAAAAAAGACGCACTAGAGCAAAAGCTGATGACCGAAGCGTCTCGCGCTTTTCAGCAGCAGGCCAAAAACCTAACGCGCGCTTGGAATGCACGCGGCTACCGTGTGGTCACGGTCAATCTAAACACAGGAAACAACTACCCTCGTCCAATGTATGGCAGCATGAATATGAAAGCAGAAGCCGCCGATGCTTCAGTACCTAGTCAGAGTTTTGAATCGGGCAATAGCACCATCTCTGTCACCGCCAACGGCACCATCGAGCTGACCAAATAGCTTTTGCGCCATAAAGACAGCTGTTAGTAAAAAACTTTATAAGTACCTAACTAGCTATCAAAGGATATCAAGGGCAGCCACTTATCGTAGTGACTGCCCTTTTTTGTATGCTATTAGGGTATGGCGCTTATTTGGTAAAAGCATCATTAGTTTTAGGCTGTGCATTTTGAACCGTTTGTAGACTGCCATCCTTTTGCCGCAGTTTTAACAGCAGTTTTTGATGCCATGGTAGATTTTGGTAGGCTAAGCGCTGCTGCGCGATTTTTTTATTGTTTTGGAGGGTTTGAGTGTTTTGAATCACATGTACCGTACGGGCTTTTTCTTTGAGCAGCTGTCCTTTCTCATTTTGTATGACTGCCTTTATATTATGCGCGCCGGGCATAATATTGACAGTGGCGATAGAAGCACTTAACCCTTGTGCAACCTCACTACCATCAAGATAAATAGTCACCTGTACGCGCACCTCGATGCTTTGAGCAGGACGGCGATATGCGCGAGTCTCGCTAGGCTCGGCGATCATAAGCTGATAGCTCACTTCCTTGCGCGCATTATCTGTGCTATTGACCGTGCTCACAGGCGCAGATGACGAGGTCGCCTCGCCAGTCACCTGACCAATCGTGTCTCTACCAGTAGAAACAGCCGTCTGACTGACGGTTTTGTCCGTCTGCTGTTCATAGTTTTGTGGCCGATCGGTAAAGGTGACTTGTCCCGTCTTTTCATCGACTACTTTATAGATGGTTGCTGCGTGACTGGTAGGCACTGCGATAGGTACTGTGATACTCACTGAAAGTACGGTCAGCGCTGTCAGCAAACCGAAAAATTTGGCTTTTATGCCTCTGGTCTTTAGAGTACTGGACTTTAGAGCGATGGTTGTTACATCAGCGTCTTTTATATGAGTGTTTTTTATATGAGCAAGGATAAATGTCGTCATGGTCAAGCCACCTAATCAGTCTGATACTTCCTATTATGCGGCATTTGCGTGACGAAATCAGTAGCGATGTTTTATTCATTTATCGGGTGGTGTACTTTTTATTTTTACGCATAAAAAAACCAGCTAAGGCGGACTTAGCTGGTGATTTGATGTTATTTTACATTTAGCTTAAATTCAGCGCTTTGAGTACGCAGCTGATTAGCAGCTGTAGTACATATCGAACTCGACAGGGTGTACAGTCACGTTTAGACGTTGTACTTCATCTTCTTTTAGGGCGATAAAGGCATCTAGCATGTCTTTGGTGAACACATCGCCTTTTAATAAGAACTCGTGGTCGTCTTTTAGCGCCTGTAGTGCAACATCTAGACTCTCTGCTACCGTTGGGATTTGCGCTTCTTCTTCTGGTGGCAAGTCATACAAGTTTTTGTCAGCAGCTTCGCCTGGATGCATCTTGTTCTGGATACCGTCAAGGCCTGCCATCAATAGCGCAGCAAATGCTAGGTATGGGTTCGCTGTTGGATCTGGGAAACGCGCTTCGACGCGTACTGCTTTTGGACTGCTCACGTGCGGAATACGGATAGACGCTGAGCGATTTGATGCAGAATACGCAAGCTTGATAGGTGCTTCGTAATGCGGTACAAGGCGCTTATAGCTGTTCGTTGATGGGTTGGTAATCGCATTCAGCGCACGAGCGTGCTTGATGATACCACCAACGAAGTACAATGCGGTCTCAGACAAACCAGCATACTCATCACCAGAGAACGTGTTTACGCCATCTTTTGAGATCGACATATGTACGTGCATACCTGAACCGTTGTCACCAACGATTGGTTTTGGCATAAAGGTCGCTGTTTTACCAAACTGGTGCGCCACGTTATGGACAACATATTTCAACTGCTGAACCTCATCCGCTTTACGTACCATTGTGTTAAACGCTACACCGATTTCAGACTGGCAAGACGCCACTTCGTGGTGATGAACTTCTACGCGGCCTTCACCAACGATCTCTTCGATACGCTCACACATCACAGAACGCATGTCATGCGAGCTGTCGATTGGTGGTACTGGGAAGTAACCGCCCTTAACGCGTGGACGATGCGCCATGTTGCCCCACTCGTATGTCTCGTTGGTGGACCAAGCCGCTTCTTCAGCGGTAATCTTGTGGCTCACGCCAGACATATCAACTGACCACTTAACATCATCAAATACAAAGAATTCAGGCTCAGGACCGAAATAAGCCGTGTCACCGATGCCCGTTGATTTGAGATACTCTTCTGCGCGGCGAGCAATAGAACGTGGATCACGATCATAGCCTTGTAGCGTTGATGGCTCGATGATATCGCAGGTCACGACGACTGTAACGGCATCAAAGAACGGATCGATAAAAGCCGTTTCAGGGTCAGGACGTAGGATCATATCTGAGGCTTCAATGCCCTTCCAGCCAGCAATAGATGAACCATCAAACATTTTGCCGTCTTCTAGCACTTCTTCGTCGATGGTAGAGGCAGGAAAACTGATGTGTTGCTCTTTACCGCGAGTATCGGTAAAGCGAAAGTCAACCCATTTAGCATTAGATGATTTGATAAGGTCCAATAATTTATCTGACATAAATAGTCTCCGTTGTGTTGATTAGATATTTGCAATATAAACTGTTTTAACGCTATTTTAACAACATATGACTGACAATGTTGCTTTGTTCAAATGCTGGCTGATTATTATTAATAAACAGTGATAGGCAGCAGTAGCTGATAAAGAAGCAGCTCATCATCAACCCTCATACTGTCCGCTGACAATAATGATGCAACTGCTGTGCCAAGCTGCTTGGCACATGACAGTGCAGCAAATCCATCGGCAGCCAAATAGTAAATAAATACAGATGTTTAGCGTGTTTTTGCCAATGCGTGATAAAGATATCTTGTTGGACGATCACCACCATATGATGATTTGGCGCATCCATTAGTGTCTTTAATGCACCAAATTAGCTCATACAATGGTGCAACCTGTCTCTTCAATGCTCTTTTTTGGGGCAAATCACCTGTCTGGTCAGCACTGCACCCTGTTTTAACTCAATCGACTATATCAGAGTGAGTCGATTTTTGATACATTGCCTCATGTCACGTTTACCTCACTTGCTCGGCACACATGGCATCTATAGTCGATACACTCTAAAAATGTCATAGCGCTACTGGGATGAATTTTGCGCAGCCTCTGGGAACGCAGCACGCAAGTAAAATTTATACCAGTAGCGCGTTTAAATCCATAACAGTTTTATATTCAGCTAACTATATTTATGAGCGGCTGTCGTGCTGCGTTTGATAGCACGCAAAATAGTGGTAAGATAACGGCGGACGATAGAAACTGTAACAATCCTATAAGCTGGCGCACGCTCAAGCATGTAGCAAACAAGCATGTAGCAAAAAAGGAAAAAACGACCACAGCTATCTTTCTACATCTACAAAAGCAAGACTTATAAAGCTAAGATTTATAAAAAAGCCAAACCAACTAAGTTGATACCCACATGATTTTGATGATCGATAATTACGACAGCTTTACGTACAATATTGTACAGTACTTCGGTGAACTACAGCAGGATATCACCGTCTGGCGTAACGATGAGATCAGTCTCCAGCAGATCCAAGCCCTCGCACCAGATGCGATCGTAATTGGCCCTGGCCCGTGTACCCCTGACCAGGCGGGTATTTCTTTGCAAGTTATCGATGCCTTTAAGGGCGTCATACCTATCTTGGGCATCTGTCTTGGCCATCAAGCCATTGGACAGGCTTTTGGGGCGCAGATCATCAAGGCAGGCGCGGTCATGCATGGCCGCCTATCTGCGGTATATCATAACGACCAAGGCGTATTTTTTGGCCTGCCAGCACCCGTGCAAGTCACCCGCTATCACTCACTGGTGATTGACCAGGCCAGCTTACCTGAGTGCCTAGAGATGACTGCTTGGACACAACATAGTAATGGTAGCATCGAGGAGATCATGGGCGTTCGTCATACTGCCTACGCCATTGAAGGCGTGCAGTTTCATCCAGAGTCCATCCTAAGCCAAGCAGGCTATCAGCTGCTCAATAATTTTTTGCACACTCATGGTTTGGCAGTACTGCCTACAGATGCCTTACCGCAAGCTGGTTAAAGTTCGTTCAGTTTAAGACTGTTTGGCGGCAATTTATTTGCCAATTTACTGACAATGCTAATGATAAATAATCCATAACGCCCACGCCTTTTAACCCTTATTTATAAAAATACTAAGCGAGAAAATAATGAGCACAATAAAAACAGAGGATACCACCACCCCAGATCATATCGCTCAGCTGTCTGATGAGCAGACGCACAAACTCCTGACCACCGCATTGGCGAGAATTTTTCAGCACATTGACCTAACCTTTGATGAGATGTATCAAGTCATGCTGATTATCATGCAGGGTCGATGTAGTGATGCCATGATGGGTGCGATTTTGACGGGTCTGCGTATGAAAGGCGAGTCCATCGACGAGATTACCGCATCGGCCAGTGCCATGCGTGACTTAGCAGCCAACATTACACCGGCAGACTGCCACTATCTGGTCGATATCGTCGGTACGGGCGGTGATGGTGCCAATTTGTTTAACGTCTCTACCGCTTCAGCCTTGGTCGCAGCAGCGGCAGGGGCACAAGTGGCCAAACATGGTAACCGCGGCGTGTCGACCAAATCTGGCAGCTCCGATTTGCTTGAACAAGCAGGGATTAGCTTGACACTCAGCCCAGAGCAGGCCAAGCAATGCATAGAAAATCAAGGCATTGGCTTTTTATTTGCGCCCAATCACCACAGCGCCATGCGCTATGCCAACCCCGTACGCCGTGAGCTAAAAGCGCGGACGATATTTAATATTTTGGGGCCATTGACCAACCCAGCTGGCGTGCCCAATCTGGTCATTGGCGTCTTTACCGCAGCGCTGTGTGAGCCTATCGCTAAGGTGATGAAAAATCTAGGGGCGCGTCACGTCATGGTGGTCGGTGCCAAAGACGGCCTAGATGAAATCAGCTTGGCCACTTCTACGACGGTCGCTGAGCTAAAAGACGGTACGGTCACAGTCTTTGAGATGAGGCCAGAAGACGCGGGGGTCGAATCGCAAACCCTCATCGGTCTGGATGTTGACTCCCCTAAAGAGAGTCTGGAGCTGATACGCGCCGCCCTGTCGGGTACAGACACTCATGATCGCGCGGTGCTCAAGGCTCGTGATATGATTGCACTCAATGCAGGCGCGGCCATTTATACGGCAGGACTGGCCAGCAACTATCCAAATGGTGTTAGCCGAGCTCAAAAGGTCATTCAAAATGGCGATGCCTTGACCAAGCTTGAGTCTTTGGCACAATATACTCAGCAGCTGGCGCAAAACACTTAAGTTTTTCATACAGCCATCGCCCACTGACTTTTGCCCTTTTACCTTTAGACATATTCGGACACCAGCATGACCCATACAGACATACCTTCAGTATTACAGCGCATCGTTGCGACCAAACACCTTGAGGTAAAAGCGGCTCGTGAGGCGCTATCTCTAGATGACTTAAAAGCCAAGGTGCTGGGCAATCAGCAGCCGCGGCGCGGCTTTGCTCAGGCACTACGAGCGGCCAGCACCAGCGAGAGCGGCATCGGTATCATCGCCGAGATTAAAAAAGCCTCGCCTTCTAAAGGCATCATCAATCATAACTTTGCCCCCGCATTATTCGCCCAGCAATATGAGCAGGCGGGTGCCAGTTGTCTGTCTGTCCTCACCGATCGCGAGTACTTTCAGGGAGAAGATAGTTACCTTGAGGCAGCGGCCAATGCCGCCACCCTGCCGCTACTGCGTAAAGACTTTATGGTCGATGTGTATCAGATTTATCAATCCTACTTGCTGGGTGCAGACTGTATCTTACTGATTATGGCGTGTCTTGATGATGCGCAAGCACGGCAGCTGCATGCGCTGAGTATCGATCTGGGTATGGATGTGTTGATTGAAGTCCATACCAAAACCGAGCTTGAGCGCGCCCTCCAGCTGCCTCGTAGTGTCCACAACATCTATGGCATCAATAATCGCGATTTAAATACATTCGATGTCGATCTACAGACCACGCTTGAGTTAAAAAACACCTTAATCAAGTCATTGGCCGCTGACGCCGACAGCCATGGACAACAGCCACTTATCGTGACTGAAAGTGGGATTCATAGCAGCGCTGATATTCGCCTGATGCTAAACAACGACATTCAGCACTTTTTGATCGGTGAGCAGTTTATGAAAACCGAGCATCCTGGACAAGCGTTACAATCCTTACTTGCAGGCATCGCAGCAGACGCGTAAAGTAACTAAAAAATGCCACAGTATTCATTACCAACTACCTTTTCATCAACCAACGATACCTTAACTGTTATGTCAAATTCTCTATTTTCTAAAGAAATGCAAGATCAGCTCAAAGAGCTAAAAGGCCAGCTGAGTAAAGGCCGTGATACCAACTCACCTGAGGGCGAAAACCAAAAACCGACTGAGCCTGTATCGCTGCCGACACAAAAACAAGTCAAAAAAACGGTCAAACAACTAGACAGTGAGCATGTCGACGACGACAAAGTGCTGTTTATGCAAGCGATGCATGGCGTCACTCAGCTCGAAGACAAAAACGTGCGCTCCCCTGTCACCAATACCAAAGCTGGCAAACCTGATGCCACGACTCTATCAAAACGTGCCGCCGCGCAAGGCAGTGAAAGCAGCGATCTAGGCGCCGGCTTATCAGACATGCAAGCCTTGCTCAATCCTGTGGCAAGCGAAGCATACTTATCGTACAAACAGCCAACCCTACAAAACAAAATATTCGATCAACTAAAAAAAGGCAAACTGCGCTGGTATGATGCCGTAGACATCCATGGCTGTACCATCGAAGAAGCCCGCGCCGCGATGACCCAACTACTCAGCCAAGCCAAAGCCAACAACGAAACTGTGGTCAAAATCGTCCATGGCAAAGGCTCTGAGGCCATCCTAAAAACCTGTGTGAATGGCTGGCTCCGTCAACTGCCTGAAGTACTGGCGTTTTGCTCGGCCTCACCAAAAGATGGCGGCAATGGTGCGGTACTAGTACTGCTAAAAAAACCAAAAGGCGCGGGTGAATAAGCCTTAAAGCAAAGCAAAAAAAAGACTGCCCAACAAGCAGTCTTTTTTTATAGATGATGTGGTTTTAGAATATAGGATAATGTGCTTTTTAGAAGATAGTGCGCCTTGTAACTTCGATAAGAGTAAATAACGATGAGCATACAGACCCTTGATACCTCTGAGCAGCTAGCAGCACATATCGATGCGTTGATAGCAATCGAGCCGAGATTTGCGCCGGTCTACGAGCAAGTAGGCGTACCGAGTCTGCGGCACAATACTGGCGGCTTTATGCAATTGATGCGAGCGATGGTCGGCCAGCAGTTGTCTGTCGCTGCGGCAGCCAGTATTTGGCAGCGTTTGCTTGAGACCGGCTTGACCACTCCTAGCATGATTCAGCATGCAAGCGATGACACGCTCAGAGCCCAAGGCTTATCTAAACAAAAAATTCGCTATATTCGCTCTTTGGTTGCGCATGATATAGACTTTGCTAGCCTAAAAACCCTACCAGATGAGGAAGTGATAAACATCCTAACCACCGTCACAGGTATCGGGCGCTGGACGGCTGAGATGTACTTATTGTTTTCTTTACAGCGCGCTGACATCCTTGCTGTTGATGACTTGGCGATCAAAGTTGCCGCCATGACACTGCTGGACTTGCCTGAGCGTCCTACCCCAAAACGACTCCACTCTCTAACGCAGCATTGGTCACCTTACCGTAGCACAGCCAGCCTATTGCTTTGGTCGTATTACGGGCAGCTGCGTAATACGACCGCTGTGCCTATCTAAGAACCCATGATTTACTATCATCATTGCAGAAAATATTTTTTATAACAATTATAGTTTCTATAGCGACTATAGCAATGCCACGCCTTATATGGCTGTCTTTTTAGGGCTGGTTCCATATTGACAAGCCAAACTTGCGTTTGGTGTGCTTAAACTTCCTCTTTTTTAGCGCATGGCCTTTTTCTCTGAGCGCCTTGATGCCATGTTGTTTTTCGGTCGCCGTGGCGTCAGGTGACGCGGCAGTCTTTTTATCTTTGCTGGCTCTATGGTCTTTATCCAGATCTATGTTGTGGGCATCATCCTGATGCTTATCTTGTTTTTTATCCATGTCGTCGCGAGCAGGCTGGGCGCTACCATCTGTCTTATTAGCCATGTCGTCATCTTTTGACGCGTTACTTGCAGACTCGTCATTATCAGATTTTTGCTCGCTGTTTGCTTTAGACGACGCAACATCGGTTTGATTGACTATCAGCTGCTGCGTAGGCAGTGCATGCTCGACGTCGTATTTTTTGACCTGAGTTAATATATCAACGAGCACGACGTTTTGCTTATCATAAAACTCCATTACGTTATTGGCGTTGATATAGGCTTGCAGCTGAATCACATAGCAATCTTGGCGCAGCTCTAAAATATGGACCTGATTCCATTCTTGGTTGGTCAAATAATGCTCATTTAAAAACTCATCTAAGTCTTTGACCATCTTAAAGACCACATCGATATCAGCGGTACGCTTAATATACAGCTGATGAAAAAACCGAAACATATCACGCGAGGTAAAGTTTTCGATTTGCATCGAAGAAAAATCACCGTTTGGCACAGTGACGATGGTACGCGTCAAGGTACGCACGCGTGATGAGCGAATACCGATATCGATGACCGTGCCTTCATACGTGCCAAATTTACAATAGTCCCCTATGCGTACGGGAGAATCTGCGACCACCACCACACTACCGACGAGGTTTTCGATGGTCTTTTGCGCACCAAGCGCTAATGCCAGACCACCAACCCCTAGTGCGGCAATCCCTGTGGTCAAATCAAACCCTAAATTACCAAAGATGACAATCACCGCAAAGATGAGCAGCAACGCTTTGACGACTTTTCGTAGCAGCCCTAAGATAGAGACACGCTCGGTATAGTTTTTCTTATAGCTTAAATTGACCGCGCGGGTAAATATCGCATCAATGACGCGCAGTAACAACCAAGTCAATGCCAACCACGAGGCGATATCAGCAAAACGATTGACCGGCTCTCGCAGCGTCACCGAGACGCCAGCATAGACCATCACCTCAGACAGTATCAGCGCCATAATGACCACAGAGAGTGGTAGTACCACTTTGTTTGGCAAAGGTAGCGGGACGCCGCGTACTCGCGGATAGGCGATTCGCAGAAGATGATACAGTAGCCAGACTAAAATATAAGTAAAGTCGCGGATAGGCGATTCGCAGAAGATGATACAGTAGCCAGACTAAAATATAAGTAAAGACAAAACTGCTGACGATCATCGTCAGCACCGCCAATAAGTCCGCCATCTGATAGCCAAACAGCTTTTTGCCTTCCAATGAGTCAACTGTATAGCGCGACACCAACGTCGGCTCGGTGTTTTCTATCACTTCGGGTACCGAGCTGAGCGTCTCACTAGAAAACTGCCAATACTGCTCATTCTCCTTAGACACCACTCTTTCTAACAGTAACGGCACACTTTTTTCACCGATATTAATCACACCGACGTTTTCTTGATTCGGTGGTAATTGATCCGTGAGATTACCCTCAGGTGTATTACTGATTTGTAGGTCAGGCTGAAAACGGCCGCCAGCATCTAGTGCTTGCTTAAACTGACGCACGACCGTGGTGGGATTGTCCGACTTAGACAAATTAAGGTAATTGCTCGCCAGCAGGTAGTCGTTTTCGCCCAGCGCCTTAATAAACCCTTGTACCGTATGGCGCGGCGTGTCGCGCCCAAACGAATCTGGTATAGGCGTGCTCGCCGACTCTTCACTGCCAGTCGTGCCATTTACGCCAAGCGTTGTCGTTTCTGCAGCAAAGGACGCTGTGGGCAGCAGTACGCTCATCGCCATGATAAGCAAAAGCATCATAGTGATAAACGGGGTTTTTAGGCTGGTAGACAGTATATCTGGAGCCTGACGAAAAGTCAGATGGTGCTTAATAGACAAAACAAACCTCTTAGCTTGATGAGTGGCACAAAAAGGGCAGATAAAACCCTTACTATCATAACAATTATTTATCACAACAGTGCTTTTGATTGCATGTTTTTGTAGATGGCTGCCATCAAATTTATTTAGGCGCTTTGCTTTACCGCTCCGACCATGAGCGTCATTCAACCTACCTTGAGGAAAGATTAGGTTAAAGTGGTTTATAAAGGGATAATTTTTGTAGATAATGAGCGCAGTTTTGCTTATATACTGTTTTTTGTAACTTTTGACACCTTTTACGTCTTAATAGTTATTTCTTATTTCTATATTTTTTAATTTGATTACTTTGGAATCGACCATGTTTTTATCACGTTCATCTTCACGTACCTATCTTCGCCTAAGTATTTTAAGCGCGCTTGGTTTGCTTGCCGCCAACACCGCGATGGCAGTGACCCCTGAGACAACCAGCATTGATAACGGTGAGATGCCACAGGTTGAGCTTGATAAAATTGTCGTGACAGCGACGCGTACGCCGACCAAAACCAGTAATGTGATTGCACAAACTCGCGTGATTGATAAGGAAGAGCTACAGCGTTATCAAGGACAAACGGCTTTAGATGTTATTAAAAATCAACCAGGCTTCAATTACAAACAAAATGGTGGACTAGGAACGGTAGGTAGCTTTTATGCCCGTGGCTATGATAGCAAGCAAATATTGGTGCTTATTGATGGTATTCGCTATAGTTCAATATCTACTGGAGAGCCTGCTCTAAGCCTATTACCTGCAGATCAGATCGATCGTATTGAAATCCTCTACGGAGCTTCTGGTTCTAGTATTTATGGTGCTGACGCCATGGGCGGTGTCATTCAAATATTCACTAAAGGTTCTAACATTGAACAAAGTCAACTATCAGTCACAGTGGGTGCAGGATCGCACGATCAGTTTTTATATGGTGCTACTGCTCAATTTATTAATGACCAAGGTACCAGCTTAAGTATCTCTGCCAGTCATAATGAAACGGATGGCATTAACGCTACGTTTCCTACTCACCCTTGGGGCATTCATAATTTAGATGAAGATGGCTTCAAAAGTGATAACTACAGCCTACACCTTAGCCAAAAAATCAATCCAGATTTAAAAGTGGGCGTTAGCGGATTATACAGTGAGTCAACGACTGATTTTGACAGTGGCAAAACTACGGGGAAAGATTTTACCCAGTCAGAGCAAAAAAACGGTGCGGCTCAAGCATTCATCGATTGGAATTACTCGCCTACGTCATCAGTAAAACTATCATATGGTCACTCTATCGATGAATCTCAAACGACAGCTACTACTTATACTAGCTTCTATGATACGACACAAAAACAAGTTAGCTTAGTAGGTAGTCACTCAGTAGCGACTGATAAATTGCTATATGGTATAGAGCATTTAAAACAAGAAATAGATACAAGTGCATACCCCGAAGCTGACAATCGAGAAGTAACCAGTGGCTTTCTAGGCTATATGCTATCTAGAGGTAAGATTGATGCACAAGCTAACGTACGCCATGATGATTACTCTGAGTATGATAGTGAAACTACTTATAACCTAGGTGCTGCTTATCGCTTAACACCAGATCTACGTGTTGGTGTTAACTACGCCAGAGGCTATCGTGTTCCAACTTTTAATGATTTATTTGACTGGGGTGGTGATCCAAATTTAAAACCTGAGACAAGTGATAACTATGAAGCTTTTGTTGAGTATGACACCTTACTCCAATCTACACGCTTAACTGGCTATCGTAATAAAGTAGAAGATATGATCGCAAGTGATGCAAACTATCAACGTAAAAACTATGCTGAGGCCAAAATTGAAGGTATCACCTTAACTAACGACTGGTTTTTCAATAACTATTTGTTTGGTTTAAGCTATGACTATCAAGAAGCTAAAGATGATAGTGGTAAAGATAACGACGGTAATTATTTGCCTACTCGCCCTAAATATAAAGGTATAGTCTATGTTGGCTACCAACTTTCTGACTTAGACATTCGTGCAGAGTACCAATATGTTGACGATTACTATAGTAATATTGAAAATACTTCTAAAATTGACAACTACAATATTGTAAATATCAGCGGCAACTATCAGCTGTCATCGAACTTATCGATGTCGGCTCGCTTAAATAACGTATTTAATGAAAAATACCTCACTGAGCCAGGTTATAACACTGACGGTACTAACTTCCTAACCTCTCTGACTTATACTTGGAAATAAATCTGTCTAGTAGTATAAAAAGCATGTAATTATCAAAACAAATCAAGGTCACCCAGCGGTGGCCTTTTTTATGACGACAACACTTACGATTTTCCGCAGCCAATAGGTGACAATCACAGACTCATCTATTACAATAACCCTCCCGAGAGGTGTTGCGCCATAATCATCGATCACTGCATCTAGGCTTTATCGCTAGGCACATCAAGCATTATGTTAGGCTCGGTTAACTGTTTGCAGCATTTTTTGCTTATTAACAGCGCAAATAACGGCACCTGCGTTTTTATTCTTTTTATCAATCATTGACCACTGATAGGAGCATATTATGGACGCAGTGTCTACCACCCCCTCTGCCCATACCATCGACCCTTCCTTTACTGATTATAAAGTCGCTGATATCAGTCTGGCTGACTATGGCCGCCGCGAAATCACCCTTGCCGAAGCTGAAATGCCTGCATTGATGGGTCTACGTCGTCGCTATCAAGACGAGCAGCCACTCAAAGGCGCCAAAATCGCTGGCTGTATTCATATGACCATTCAGACCGCAGTGCTTATCGAAACACTCGTTGCGCTCGGTGCAGAAGTACGCTGGACCTCATGTAATATCTTCTCAACGCAAGACCACGCAGCGGCAGCAATCGCGGCGGCTGGCATTCCTGTGTTTGCTTGGAAGGGCGAAACTGAAGAAGAGTACGAGTGGTGCCTCCGTCAGCAAGTACATGTCGGCGGCGAAGCATCAGGCGAGCTTTGGGATGCCAACTTGATCTTAGATGATGGCGGCGACCTTACTGCGTTGATTCACAATGAATACCCACAGATGCTCGATAGCATCCATGGTATCTCAGAAGAGACCACCACAGGTGTGCATCGTTTGATCGAAATGCTAGACAAAGGCACGCTAAAAGTACCGGCTATCAACGTCAACGACGCGGTGACCAAATCAAAAAATGACAACAAATACGGCTGCCGTCATAGCTTAAATGACGCCATCAAACGCGCAACCGACATGTTCCTTGCAGGTCGCCGCGCGCTAGTCATTGGTTATGGTGATGTGGGCAAAGGCTCAACCCAAAGCCTACGTCAAGAAGGCATGATCGTACGTGTCTCAGAAGTCGATCCTATCTGTGCGATGCAGGCCTGTATGGACGGCTATGAAGTATTGTCTCCATACATCGATGGCGATAACACCGGCGGCGCAGACAGCATCAACAAGCGGTTGCTAGCAGACACTGATTTGATCGTCACAACGACAGGTAACTATCATGTCTGTGACAGACACATGCTCGCAGCATTAAAGCCTGGTGCGGTCGTCTGTAATATCGGTCACTTCGACACCGAAATCGACACGCAATTTATGCGTGACAACTGGCGCTGGGTTGAGATCAAACCACAAGTACATCAAGTGTTCCGCTCAGATGACGAAAACGACTATCTGATTTTGCTTGCCGAAGGTCGCTTGGTCAACCTAGGTAACGCAACCGGTCACCCGTCACGCGTGATGGACGGCTCGTTTGCCAACCAAGTCTTGGCGCAAATGTACTTGTTTGAAGAAAAATTCGCTGATTTGCCAATGGATGCACGCGCGGACAACTTGTACGTCAAAGTACTACCGAAAAAACTCGACGAAGAAGTCGCAGCAGCGATGGTTGCAGGCTTTAACGGTACCTTGACGAAGCTGACCGAAAAGCAAGCCGAGTATCTAGGCGTTCCTGTCGAAGGCCCGTTTAAGCCTGACGCTTATAAATACTAAGGAGCGCGACTGTGAGCAAGCCTGCTTTTTCTTTTGAGTTTTTCCCTGCCAAAACTGAGCAAGGGTGTCAAAAGCTACTAAACACCTATGACGAGCTAAACAAACTGGCACCAAGCTACTTTTCAGTGACTTACGGTGCGGGTGGCTCGACACGTAGCCGTACGCTAGACATCGTACAGACCTTATGTGCGCGCGGCGATACTGATATTGCGCCGCACATGTCGTGTATCGGTGATGATAAGGTCGAAATCGCAGGCCTGCTCGATCACTATAAAGCATTGGGCATCAAGCGTCTGGTGGCGCTGCGCGGCGATTTGCCCTCAGGTCAGGTCGGTATGGGTGAGCTGCCATTTGCATTAGATTTGGTCAAGTTCATTCGTGAGCATTCAGGCGAGCACTTTCGTATCGAGGTCGCCGCCTACCCTGAGATGCATCCGCAAGCGCGTAGCTTTGAGTTTGATGTCGACAACTTAGTCAACAAGTACCAAGCAGGTGCCAACGCGGCGATTACTCAGTTTTTTTATAATGCTGATAGCTACTTATACTTGCGTGATACGTTAGAAAAACGCGGTATCGACACGGTCGCACAGCCATTAATCGCTGGTATCATGCCGATCACCAACTCTAGTAACCTGATACGCTTTGCTGATAGCTGCGGCGCTGATATTCCGCGTTATGTGCGCAAGCGATTGGCGGATTTTGGCGATGACAGCAAATCTATTCGCGAGTTTGGTTTTGATGTGGTGTATCGCTTATGTGAGCGCTTAATGAGCGAAGGCGTGCCAGCCATGCATTTTTATAGCATGAACAAAGTTGAGCCAAATAAACGCTTGGTTGAAGCATTAAGACTTACTGTTTAATACTTGATAATCTTGATAATTAAGCAAGTATATAATGAATTTATAACTAACTGGCGCTCTTCGGAGTGCCAGTTTTTTTATCGGAAAATTTCATCTACTGGACATTCATGTATCAAAAAACACATTTCATCTTAATGTATTTTTTAAATTTTTCTTCCTATGTGATAATGTCGTTTATCCGTTGAGCGCTGTTATCTAGCAGTAATTATCATAAAAGGAATGCCTTTCGTGGCATCAAGTGATATTCTATTGGGTCAATAATAACTGCTCACAATCAAATAATAGGAATAAGACCAAGTGCGACGTTTTTTTTATGCCAGCAGTAATACTAAGGACACACCCTACCCGCCATTGAGCAAGGTTGCGATTGGTGCCAGCATCGAATTGACCGACAGTATCGTTCATCACTGGTGCCGTGTACTACGTGCAAATGTCGGCGATGAAGGGGTGTTGTTTGATGGTTTTGGCGGTGAGTATCACGTACAGCTCCAAAGCATCAGTAAAAAACACGCCACGGTGGCGGTGTTGGCTCACAGCATAGATGAGCGTACGGCGCCTATTCTCAGCCAGATTGGTCTGGTGATGAGCCGCGGCGATCGTATGGATTATGCCATTCAAAAGTCCACCGAGCTTGGGGTGACGGCGATTCAATTGCTCACCAGCCACCATGGCGAGGTCAATCTAAAACCTGCGCAAGTAGAGAAAAAGCTGGCGCACTGGCAGCAAGTGGCAATAGCGGCCTGTGAGCAGTGTGGCCTCAACCGTCCGCCGCTCATCCTTACACCGATGTCTATCACTGATTGGCTGACACAGCCGTCGCGTAGCGCGCCACACCTCGCCGTCAGTCCTTTGGTCGCTGAGCTAAGCCAAGACCATTACTACCAAGCACTGCAGCAGCCAGCCGATTTACGCTTGCAGCTTAGCGTGCCAGCAGTAGGACAACCTGCGATGCCAGAGGCGTTATTGCCAGTACTAAAACAAGCGGCGCCTTATATTGAGTTGCTCATTGGCCCTGAAGGCGGTCTGAGCGATGAGGAGTGCAAGTGGGCGGCGGATGCAGGCTTTGCACCTTGGCAAATTGGCGCAAGGGTACTGCGCACCGAAACAGCGCCTGTGGTTGCTTTGGCGACTTTGCACGCGTTGGCTTTATAACACAAGCACTCGGCTCGCTCATTGTTATGATGACAAACCGACTAATTATTCACCTTTGCCATGATGATTTCGATGATGACTACTTTTGCTCCCATCCCCATTGCCGACAAGCAGCTACTGCTGACCAAACTGTGTGAGCAATGCGATGATGCTATTTTCATTTTAGATGAAAACCTACGCTATTTGTCGGTCAATGCCAGTTATGAGCTTATCATCGGCTATAGCGAGTCTTTTTTGCTGGGTCGGCCGCTTGGAATCTATGCCGCTGATTTTTTGTCAGAGGAAGAAAGAGGCGTTTTGGCGCAAATCACCAACCAACTTGATAGTAGCGGCTTTTACGAAAGTGATTTTTCGATGGCCAACCGTTATGGTGAGATACTACAGTGCCATATCACGTATCGCAAGGTGGCCATAGAGGCCAAGACTTATTATATCGGTCTGATTCGCGATATGTCTTCTGCGGCCAAAGACCGAAAGCAGCTGACCCATCTGCTCAATTACGATCAGCTGACCGGCCTGCCCAACCGTAAGGTTTTTTTGAGCCAGACCAGTGATTTGCTGCTCGACAGCTATCAAGAGGTGATCATCGTCCGTCTCAATATCGATCGGTATCGTAGTCTTGCAAGCCTATTGGGTCCTGATGGTATCAATCATTTAATCAAAAGCTTTGTGGCTCGTCTCAAGGCGCTAGAGTTGGGCTGTTTGCGCTGCTTTTCGCACTTTGGCGGCGATGATTTTGCGTTGTTATTTGAATGCCATGATGCCAATATGGTGCGCCATCAGTTAGATAAACTCATGCAGATGTGTGAGCGGCCTTTTTCGATCGATAAGGACACCAAAACCGACGCCAACATCTATTGTCATATCTCCGTCGGTGTCAGCTATTTCCCGCAAAACGACACCGAGCTGACAGGGCTTTTGACCAAAGCTGAAAAAGCCTTGCATTATGTCAAGCAGCAAGGCGGCGACGATATCTGCTGGTACAATGCGGCGATCGAAGAAGCCACCGCTGGCAGTTTACAGTTAGAGGCTGAGTTAAGAGAGGCCACCACCGTAGGCCAGTTTATTCCCTATTATCAGCCAAAATTCGACTTGGCGACGGGTCATATTACCGGCTTTGAAGCGTTGGTACGCTGGCAACACCCCACCCGCGGCCTTCTCAAACCTGCACATTTTATCAACGCCATCCTCACTCATAAGCTCTCGTTTGAGCTGTTTTCTCAAATGGCGATAAAAATCGCGGCGCAATTGGCCAATTGGCAGCAGCAAGGGTTTCATCAACATATTTGTATCAACGCGGATGCTGCCGAATTTAGCCACCCTGATTTTTTTGAGATGGTCAGTAGCCTGCTGGTAGAGTACGGTATCTCGGCCCATCAGCTACATATCGAAGTCACCGAGTCGTCTTTGATACAGCGCCATGACAATGTCAAAAAACAACTAGCTCTGCTAAAAAATCTGGGTATTTGTATTGCCTTAGACGACTTTGGCACCGGCTATGCATCCTTGAGTTATTTACAAGAATACCCGTTTGATTTTATCAAAGTCGATAAAAGCTTTATCTCAAACATTGAGTCGGATCGCACCCAGTATGCCATTGTCAAAGCCATCTTAGACTTGGCTGCGGCGTTAGATATGCAAGTGGTCGCCGAAGGAATCGAGACTGAGGCGCAGCGCGATCGGTTGCTGGCGATGGGCTGCCAGTATGGTCAAGGCTATTGGTTTGGAAAACCCGTGCCCGCCGAGGTCGCCACCGACATGCTCATCAAACAGTCAACCACCAAATAATACAAGCCAATACCGGCGGCTATGATTGATTTTATCGTATCGGTAACATCAGTATTTTCATACGGTTATTACTCCGTGTCTTTTGCGTCTACCGCTGATTGCATAACCGATGCAAGGCAGGTTCATGACTTATCAGTCCTGTCACCAAACTTGTATAATCACCGATGAACGCCTATCTTTTATAGCGAATTTGTTGGAATATATTAAGTCTCAAACCGACTCTGACAATCACCATTTTTTTCAATACCATTTTATGTCATCGCGCACGTAGTCTATCTGTATGGCAGCCTATTATTTATTTGTGCTTGTCAACTTACTGTAGTGAGCCTACCGACTATCGTAATCTATAGACTGTGTCTGCTGACATGTTAAAAAGGACAGGAAGTTATGCAATACAAAGCGCCCTTACGTGACATTCAATTCGTGATGCATGAGCTACTCGATAGCGAAAACCACTACAAAACGTTGCCTGCATTTCAAGAGGCTGATCGTGAGTTGATGGACAGCCTATTTGAAATGGCGGCAAGCTTTGCCGAAAACGAGCTATCACCTTTGAATCAAAGCGGCGATGCAGAAGGCTGCCAGTTTGACAACGGTACTGTGACCACACCCACAGGCTTTAAAGAAGCTTATAAGCAGTACTGTGAGCTTGGCTTCCCAGCGCTATCAGCTGAAGAAGAATTTGGTGGTCAAAACATGCCGTTCTCACTATCAACGGTCATCAATGAGATGGTCGGTACGGCTAACTGGTCATTTTCTATGTATCCTGGCCTATCTCATGGCGCAATTCAAACCATCGAGCACCATGGCACTGATGAGCAAAAACAAACTTACCTAGAAAAAATGGTCACCGGCGAATGGTCAGGCACCATGTGCTTGACAGAAGCCCACGCGGGCTCTGACTTGGGTATTATCCGTACCAAAGCTGAGCCAAATGATGACGGTACTTATAGCATCACCGGTCAAAAAATCTTCATCTCAGCAGGCGAGCACGACCTCACCGACAACATCATTCATATCGTTCTAGCCCGTCTACCAGGCGCGCCTGCTGGCACCAAAGGCATCTCACTGTTTATCGTACCTAAAGTGTTGGTCAATGAAGACAACAGCCTTGGCGAAAACAACAACGTCGTCTGTGGCTCTATTGAGCACAAAATGGGTATCAAAGCCTCAGCGACTTGCGTGATGAACTTTGATGGTGCAAAAGGCTACTTGATTGGTCCAGAAAACCGCGGTCTACAGTGTATGTTTACCTTTATGAACGTCGCTCGTATCGGTACAGCAGTTCAAGGCTTGACCGCAGCAGAATATGCGTTCCAAGGCTCATTGACCTATGCCAAAGACCGCCTAGCGATGCGCTCACTATCAGGTGCCAAAGCGCCAGAAAAAGTCGCTGACCCAATCATCGTTCATCCAGCGGTTCGCAACATGCTGTTGACCGAAAAAGCCTTTGCTGAAGGCGGTCGTGCGCTGGTTTATTACCTCTCACACTTTGCGGATACTGTGGCAAAAGGCGAAGGCGATGACCTGAAGTTTGCTGACCAAATGCTGTCACTATTGACACCGATTGCTAAAGCATTCTTGACCGAAACTGGTCTAGAAGCGGCTAACCATGGCGTACAGGTCTATGGCGGTCACGGCTTTATCAGTGAGTGGGGTATGGAGCAAAACGTCCGTGACACGCGTATCGCTTGCCTCTACGAAGGCACCACAGAAATCCAAGCGCTCGACCTACTCGGCCGTAAAGTCTTGGGCTCACAAGGTAAAATGCTGGCCAACTTTGTCAACATCATCCAGACGTTCTGCCAAGAGCACAAAGACAATGACGAGATGGGTCAGTTCATCCGCCCACTTGCCAAGCACGTCAAAGAATGGGGCGACTTGACTGCACGCATCGGTATGCAAGCAACTGAAAACCCAGATGCAGTTGGCGGTGCGGCTGTTGACTACTTATACTTTAGCGGTTATGTGACCCTAGCTTACTTATGGGCGCGTATGGCCTTGGTCGCGCAGACGGCATTGGCAGACGGTACTGGCGAAAAAGCCTTCTATGATGCCAAAGTCAAAACCGCGCAATTCTACTTTGCAAAATTATTGCCGCGTACCACCACGCATGTACAGCGTATCAGCACAGGTGTTGAGCCGTATATGACCATGGATGTGGATCAATTTGCGTTTTAATCGTGTTTTTGCACTAGTATTTTGACGACAGCACACTATACCTATATCGGCAACATACCAAGGTGTGTTGCCGATTTTGTTGGTCAATTATATTTTGGTGTACGCATAATTCACGAAGAAACACACCCGCTCATAGGCTTATTTGTTAAACTTTGCTTAGCCGTTGCTTTGATTATGAGTCGCGCAGATGACCTCAAAAAGCAATCCATACGTTTGGCACTTCTTATTTTCATCGCTCCAACTTTTATTTATTTGAACCAAAGGAATGTTTATGGCTGTTTATAATGCCCCTCTTAATGACATGCGCTTTATCTTAAACGATGTATTTAACGCGCCTGAGTTTTGGCAAAATAACGAAAACCTAGCTCATGTCGATACAGAAACCGTCGATATGATTTTAGAAGAAATGGCAAAACTGTCAAAAAACGTTTTGTTGCCTATCAACCGTAGCGGTGATGAAGAAGGCGCAACCTTTGAGGGTGATGGCGTTGTCACCACGCCTACTGGTTTTAAAGAAGCTTATAAGCAGTATGCCGAGTCAGGCTGGGTGGGCTTGAGTGGTAATGCTGAGTACGGCGGTCAAGGTTTTCCAAAGATGGTCACCATGCTGACCGAAGAGATGGTATTTACCGCCAACCAATCCTTTGCCCTCTACCCTAACCTAACGGTTGGCGCGACGCTTTGCCTCAACGCGGCGGCGTCTGAAGAGCAAAAACAGACCTATCTAGAAAAGATGTATAACGGCGAATGGTCGGGCACCATGTGCTTGACTGAGCCACATGCAGGTACTGACCTCGGTATCATCAAAACCAAAGCCGTGCCAAACGATGATGGTAGCTACAATATCTCTGGTACCAAAATCTTTATCACTGGTGGTGAGCATGACCTCACTGACAATATCATTCATTTGGTGTTGGCAAAAACCCCTAATGCGCCAGAAGGCTCAAAAGGCATTTCATTGTTTGTCGTGCCAAAATTCTTGGTCAATGAAGATGGTAGCTTGGGCGAGCGCAACACCTTGGCGGTTGGCTCTATCGAGCACAAGATGGGTATCAAAGCTTCAGCGACTTGCGTGATGAACTTTGATAACGCCAAAGGCTGGATGGTGGGCGCAGAAAACACCGGCTTATCTTCTATGTTTATCATGATGAACTATGAGCGTGTGACCATGGGTCTACAAGGCCTTGGTGGCTCTGAGCTGGCTTATCAAAACGCAGCATTATACGCCAATGACCGTGGTCAGGGTCGCAGTGACACCCAAATCCAAAGCCCAGAAAAACCTGCCGATGCCATCATCCATCATGCTGATGTGCGCCGCATGCTGCTAAATGCCAAAGCCAACACCGAAGCGTCACGCTGCTTTGCCATGTATGTCGCCAAAAACCTTGACGAAGAAAAGTTTAGTACTGACCCAGAGGCCGCTCAAGCCGCGGCGGCGCGCGTTGCCCTACTGACGCCAGTTGCCAAAGCCTTCTTAACCGACAAAGCACTAGAAGCCACGGTTGATTGCCAGCAAGTATTTGGCGGTCATGGCTATATCCGCGAATGGGGCATGGAGCAAATCGTCCGTGATACTCGTATCGCGCAGATCTATGAAGGCACCAACGGTATTCAAGCGCTTGACCTACTCGGTCGTAAAGTGGCAAAAAACAACGGCAAATATGTCACCCATTTCTTAGGTGAAATTCGTGATTTTGTCAACAACATGCAGGCCGACCATGGCATCAAGCAGGCCACCCTAGATGCAGCTGACACCATCGAAGAGCTGACCACCACAGTGCTGAGCAATATCGGCGAGCGTAAGAGCGAAATCAATGGCTGCGCGGTTGACTATATGCATGCCTTTGGTTACCTTGCCTACTCGTATATGTTTGCCTTGATGGTCGAGGCCGCCAATGGCAAAGAGGGTGAGTTCTACACCAACAAAGCCAAGCTTGCTGATTATTTCGTTGGCCGTATCTTGCCACGTATCAATGCGCATGCACAGATGGTCAAAGCTGGTAGTGACCCAATGATGAACTTTGATCTTGATTATTTTGATGTGCCTGCCAACTAATCGGTCGCGATTGGCACATTAAAATATATAAAAAAGGGACAGTTAGGTGACTGTCCCTTTTTTTGCCCAAACCATTTGGTCTGTGTTATAGGTCTATGCTATGGAAATCTATGGATATCAAGATATTCGTGAGTGATTTGACGCCGTTTGATAATATTTAGCCATCTTAGTCCATTTAGGTGACTGTCGATTGTATTAAGGACACGCCCTAGTGAGACCCGATTGCGCAAAGGCGCAAATCTCTATATCAATGGCAAAAGCATAGGTATCACGCGCGCGTTTTATCGCCTCAAAGCTACGTAGTTCTGTTTTTTGATCGGTCTCAACGAAAGTACGCAGCCCGACGATACTTTTTTTATAGCCATCTCAATCACTCTTGAGGCACGCGCGTACACATCTGCTTCCGTGAACGCCTCTTTCGCTTTTCCCGTCTCCTCTACCGCTTCTTCTAAGTTTCCTTGTTCTATAGTACAGCGATCTAAAATACAGGCTTTATCCAGATGAATATGACTGTCATAAAAGCCGCCACACACAAAGTTACCTTGAGCATCGTAACTCGCGGCTGCTGGATTTGACTGACTGTCTTGACTGTTAGCTTTATCGTCAGCTATCTCCTCAATACGAGCAATATGCTGGTCTGTTATTAAGATATTGACAAGGATTTTATGAGTCGCTAAACGAGCGTTTTTTATGATTAAGTTAGTCACTATGAGCTATTCCATTAGGTGATATTGGATTAAAAATAGTGCAAGTTAAACAGCTTTTCTCGAATATTACGACCAGCCTGCCGCGCCAAAGGAGAACAAAAAAATCAATAATTATTGATTGTTTCTTTAAGCGGTAGCTATATAGCGATGACTGGTTGGTTATAGTGATGCTAAGAGTCGAATTGTTTACTATAATAGCCGCCACTGAAGTTATCATGTAAATTATCTAATTAGTTAAATATAATAATTTAGATTCACTAATCATAGTGTGGTTTTATTATTAATATACAGTGATAGCTTTAGATAAAATACGGCACAAACAATCACTTTATTTTTAAAATAAAGTATAAGTGCTTCACCATTTAAAATAATTGAGGAAAGAAAATGTCAAATATCGATCAGTCTTTACAAGAGTTAATGCAAGTTGATGGTGCTATGGGAACCTGTATTGTCGACTATATGTCCGGCATGGTGCTAGGTATGGCTGGTGGCGGCGTGGATTTAGAGCTTGCTGGTGCTGGTAACTCGCAAGTGGTCAAAGCCAAAATGGCGACGATGGAATCATTAGGTATCAAAGGTGATATCGATGATATGTTGATTACTCTAGACTCGCAGATTCATATCATTCGCCCATCAGCGCATAACGAAGGTTTGTTTTTGTACTTGGTACTCGATAAAGCCAAATCAAACCTAGCTTTGGCGCGCCGTAAAGTACAAGGCATCGAAGCTAAGCTTGAAGTATAAATAAGCTAGAATCACGCTTCTTATTATTGAGTCATTGCTATTGCTGCCACTTTAAAGAGCGATGACTCGATACTCACCCCTTAATTATCAGTAGCTATCGTCATCATTGAACAAGCTACTTTATATGCCTTATTTAAGTGAGGGCAACATGAAATGTATTGCGTATGTCAGTAGAACCACTGCCAATGAGCGCGGTATCAATCTGCCTGCCGGTTTGTCAAACATCGTACAGATATCTCGCAAACGCAATCCAGCCGCGCAAATCACAGGTGTTCTATCCTATCGCCGAGGCCAGTACGTGCAAGTGCTAGAAGGGCCGGCTATCGAGATCGATGACTTGATGAATAAGATATTGGCTGATCCTAGGCATAACGATATATGGGTGTTTGTCGACGAAAAAGTGACGAAGCGTAGCTTCGATAAGTGGAGGGTCAGTATCTTTGATTTTATCGATCAAGGCCCTATTTTTAAGACATTTATTGAAGACCATCAACAGACATTAGATGCTTTTACGTTTGAGCAAAAAGCACGTCTGCAAGATTTTATCAATTTAGGCAATAACAATGCCATAGCGACTCATTCTTACGATGGCAAATATCTAAAACTGCTGGCATGGCCTGACCTTAATCGGACCAGTCAACCGCAGCTGATCATGAATCTTTGCGTCAAATTGACCAAAAACCCTTATCCTTTTGACAGTTTAGTCGCGAGTGATGAATTTGGGACTTATGATCAGGTCACTGATATTATCAAAGATTTTGAGTCATTAGGGATACTGACGGTGACCGAGCCTGCGCCCAGTGCTGTGTCAGATGTGTCAGAGCCGGCCAAACCACAAGATATACCAGCAAAAAAACCGAGCAGGTTTTATGGTGCGATTAAAAGATTTTTAGGAATGGGGTAAGCAGTGGACTATCAGAAGCTAGCGATAATCGGAGAAGTAGGTGCCGGAAAAACTCGGCTGGTCAAGACTTTAAGCGAGATAAGTCCTCTTGAAACTGAAGCCAAGTCTAGTATCGATATAGGCAAAGAATATACGACTGTCGGTATCGATTATGGGCGTATTACTTTAGCCGATGATATGGCATTAGGTATTTATGGGGTGCCAGGTCAAGAGCGTTATTCTTTTTTATGGGAGTTTGTCAATCGCTCTTTGTGGGGTCTGCTTATTTTGATTAGGTATGGCGACATCCCTGACTATAATAACTTGGACAAACTGCTGACTTTTTTTGCACCAGAAAAAAACCAGACCACTTGTATCGTGGGGGTCACCCACTGTGAGGACGCCGACCCTGCAAGCCTAGCGGCGCTAGGACAAGAGGTTAGAGCGGTGCTCATGCATCATAATGTAGTCGCGCCCATCATTAATGCCGACCCTAGAAGCCGAGAGTCCGCTATTGGTCTATTGCAGCTATTTAATACTCTTAATAATGAACAGTAATGTTAGATACGATTATGGTAAATGAAAATTCCCAAGCAAAAGCGGTGCTCTCAAGCTGTATCAAAGAGCTTTGTGAAGCCAATAGAGAAATTGCGCTCGTGACTTTGTGTACCACTGATGGCTTTCCCATTAGTTGTTTTTCGATAAATGAGCTGAGCAATCAAGCAGATAAGTTTGCGGCGATGAGTAGCACGCTTTCAGCACTCAGTGATTCGTCTGCTAATCAAATGCAGCAAGGAGAGTGTGAGATCACTATCGTGGAGGCGACGTCGGGTAATATGCTGTTTGTAAAAACAGACTATTTGAGTAAGCCTTGCGTGCTGACTGTGGTTGCCAAAAACAAGATGACGTTAGCTGAAGCCAGATATAAGACGAAAAGACTCGCTAGTGAGATAACGGCTATCAGTGCATAAAGCGACTCAAGATAGCCTCTAAGCTTATAAAAAGCGCTGACTGAATATGATATTTAGTCAGCGCTTTTTTATTAGCTGGTATAAGCGAGCTACCATAAGTTAGGTGCTATACTCGATAAACAAATATTATCAGCATGGCTATAATCAATACGTATAGGCGGCTTATATAAGGTGTATTACCAATCACGATATAAAATCAATACCGAAAGAAGGATGCGCCATCATGGAAAGATTTCAAGAAAATTGCCATGCGTGCTGAAAAAACGGATGAGTCGTGTGCTGCTCATATCTATTTAGCAGCGACGATTATCCATTTACGGTATTTGTCAACACACCCTAGTAAAAATAACTGCTAACAAAATAATTCACCACCGAACTATCGTTATGATTAAAATAACGCAGGATACTTGTCTGATGGTGTGCAGCTCGGTGGTCGCCCAGCAACTTTGATGACTCTTAAATAATCAAAACCGCTTATAATAAATCCTCTCATAATAAAGGACGCAACGTGTCAGAACTAAAACGCATTTTGCAACAGATTACTGCGCTCAGTGATGTGCCCGATCCGGTGGTGCTCAAGCGCTTGATAAATGAGCTGCGCGTCAGTGATAGAGAGCCTGCCCTAGCCAATCAAAACATTCAATCACTAATCGACATCCTACGTCAGCATCCAGAGTATGCAGATGGGCTGGCCAGCTTTGTGTTAAAGCTCATTATCGAGTATCGACAAATTGCGCTATACACCGACACAGGCATCATGTCGGATCAAGGGTTTTTTAACAGTCTGCGCCGGCTGATTGGGCATCGGTTTTTGCCTTTATTGCCGCAAGAAGACTCCGTCGTTGAACTGGTGGGCTATTTATTTAATAAGCGCTCTGATGAACGCTGGCTGGCCAACATCGAGCGCGACAAGTGGGATGCGCTGGTCAAGCTCTTAAAAGTCAATGAGCAGCATCTGGACCTAGTCGCTACCGCCAAAAACAATATATTAAACGCCATTATTATCTTATCGTACCGCATTAGCGGCATTGGCTTGCACCCCGATCTGATGGAGTCGTATCCTCAGATACTCAACTACTCTGCGTCTTTTGTTGCCCAAAACCAAGAAGCCGTGCTGTTTGTCAATCAGTATCGCCAAGCCCACGAGCTAGATACGCTGACAGACATCACACCCGAAAAAGCCGTAGACCCAGCGCCCTTGCTGGTCATGCTTGAGCAGTGCGAAGGCATCGTCGCCACCGTACGTAAGCGCATTTATAAAACAGGTATCTCTATTCGTCTGACCAACATGATGCTGCGCCTTGATCAAAGCCTGCAGCGCATGCGCATCTTGACCGAGCTTTTGACCGATGATCATCAAAAGCGAGATAATGCGGTGATTGAGCTGGTGCAGACGCTGATTACCACGGCCAATCGCCGCTATAGTATTGGCTATTTGATTGACAATAATACCAAACTGCTATCGCGCAAAGTCACAGAAAACGCCAGCCGCGTCGGTGAGCACTATATCAGTACCGACAAAGCTGGCTATCAAAAAATGTTTAAAAAGGCCTCTATCGGCGGTTTTGTCATTGCCTTTATGGCTACCATCAAGATACTGGCCTATCAATTGGCCTTAGCGCCGATGGGACGCGCGTTTGTTAATAGTATGATTTATGGCTTGGGTTTTGTATTCATTCATGTCATTCGCGGTACAGTCGCCACCAAGCAGCCGGCCATGACTGCTGCGGCCATCGCCTCAACGATATCGGACAGCTCGGGCAAAAAATCACGGCAATTGACCAAGCTCTCAGAGCTGGTGGTCGACATTTTGCGCACGCAGTTTATCGCTATCATGGGTAACGTCATGCTGGCTATCCCAGTTGCTTTGATTATCTCGTTTGCATGGCTACAGTACACAGGCGCACCGATGATCGACACCACCAAGGCTGAGCACCTCCTGCACGACCTTGATCCTTTTCGCTCATTGGCTCTGCCTCATGCTGCCATCGCTGGGGTTTATTTATTCTTATCAGGTCTGATTGCAGGCTATTATGATAATTTGGCAGTTTATAACCATGTCGGGGCACGTATCCAGCGTCATCGACTCTTGCAATACGTACTGCCCAAATCTTGGCTCCAGCGGCTGGGCGGCTTTGTCGAGGCCAATCTCGGCGCTATCATGGGCAATTTTTTGTTCGGTGTGTTTTTGGGCAGTACCGCGACGATAGGCTATATCTTTGGGCTACCGATTGATATCCGCCATATCGCCTTTGCCTCAGCCAACCTAGCGCATGGATTGTTTAATATCTCCGCCGACCAAATCAGCTGGAGCGTGATTTTATTGTCGATCCTAGGAGTGGCGCTAATTGGCATCGTCAACCTGATGGTCAGTTTTTCTCTGGCGCTGTTTGTCGCGCTACGCTCCAAAGAAGTACGTTTCTTTGAATGGGGTCGTTTGACCAAATTGGTGTTTGGTCACATTATCAGTCATCCTTCTGACTTTTTTTGGCCGCGTGACAAGCCCATGAAATATGCGCGTATCGATAGCCAAGGACACATGATATTTGATGACACCTCGGCACAAAAAAGCGGTAAACCCCTTCCAAGTAACTATGTGGTACGCCGCCTATCCGATGTCAGAATACTGCCTGAGTCCAAACAGGCAGGGGCACAAAACGCGCAGACCAGCACCGACATATACTACGCCAATCAACCAAAAGGCGATCATATACAGCCGCATGCACCGCCAAAAAAAGTCATCGACTTAGATGACGGCCTCGTCGATGAAGAGCTAAACAGTGTACCGTACGCCAATGATATTCAATACGGCAAAACCAACAATCTGTCAGCTGATAGTAGCACGCAAAACCAGCGCCATCGTACTAACCAAAATAGTGCTGACCAAGGCATGAGCGCCCCTGATAGCAAGCCTGCAGGCGATGCCAAAACGCCACTGCCAAAACCCAAAAAACCACCAAAACTGCCCAGTTAATACAGGCACTTTGCTTATTCCGAACTGGGTTTATATAGAGCGTGTCTTTATTTTAAAAAAGGTGATAAAAATGAGATGAATGGCAGCCAAACATTATGATTAGACATTTTTATCAAACATTGTGATCAAATATTGCCATCAAACAACGAACACAGCGCAGAGAATATCGAGCTATTAGTCAGCTAATTGACAGCATTTGGCCAGAGTTAGCCATCTTTAACCCATTTAGATGATTATCTATTGAAGTAAGCACACGCTCTAAGTATTACAGGTATTCAATATCTCGTTGTGTTAAGGGCGTTTGCTAATGGACGTTTTTAAAACGCATTAAACGCAAAGCATTAAGTGTAACCAGCACGGTTGCGCCAGTATCAGCCAATACCGCGATCCATAAACCAGTGATACCGAGTACCGTGGTGATTAAAAACACTGCTTTGAGGCCCAGCGCAAAAATCACGTTTTGATGAATATTGGATAAGGTTGCACGCGACAATGCAATCAGATGAGCGACGTCGGTCACGCGACTTTTTAATAAAGCGACGTCAGCCGTTTCAATGGCGACATCAGTACCACCGCCCATCGCGATACCGACATCGGCAGTCGCTAACGCTGGCGCATCATTGATACCATCACCAATCATCGCTATTTGGGCTTTAGGCTTCATCTCGTCTATCAAACGCAGCTTATCTTCGGGCAACAGCTCAGCTTGCCACTCTATATCTAGATGACTAGCAAGCGCTTGAGCAGTAAGGCGGTTGTCGCCCGTCAGCATAATAGAGCGAACCCCCATTGCATGAAGCTGTGCTACGCCTTCTTTGGCATCGTCCCGCAACTCATCTCGTAGCGCAATGAGCCCGAGCACCTCACGGCTTTGCTCATCGAACAGTACCGACACCGTTTTTCCTTCATTTTGTAATGCTTCGATTTGGGCGTTTTGTTTGGCGGTTATTGAGGTTTGGTCGGCGGCATATACAGGAGAGCCGATGGTTAAAGAGCGTCCATCTACTGTTGCATGCACAGCTTTACCTGCAGTCGCATGAGCCTTAGACGCTACTGGTATGGCAATATTGGCCGTTTTGGCGTGATCGATGATGGCTTTTGCAAGCGGATGGTTAGAGGCGGACTCAACACTGGCAAACAGCGCTAATATCGCATTTTCATCTTGAGCATCCATATACTGCTGGGCAAAGGTGATAACGTCGGTCACGCGGGGCTTGCCTTCCGTTAACGTACCTGTCTTGTCAAAAGCAACCGTATTGACGCGACCAATGGTTTCTAACGCGCTCCCACCTTTGATCAGCAGGCCGCGGCGCGTACCAACAGCCAGACCCGAGGCGATAGCGGCCGGTGTGGATAGGACGAGGGCGCAAGGACAGGCGATGAGCAATAATGCCAAACCGCGATATAGCCAAGTTGCCCACTCCCCGCCCATCACTAACGGCGGAATAATAATAACTAAAGCGGCAATCGCCATCACTGCTGGCGTGTAGTAGCGGCTAAACTTTTCGATAAAACGTGCAGTGGGCGCTTTGGAGGCTTGCGCCTGCTCCACTAGCTCAATGATTCGTGCAATGGTATTGTCAGCGGCTGTTTTTTCTACGCGTATGTGCAGCGCGCCCTCCGTATTGATGGCGCCTGCAAACACCTTGTCGCCTATTGTTTTGGCAACGGGGATAGACTCGCCGGTGATGGGCGATTCATCAAGGCTAGATGCGCCCTGAGTAATAATGCCGTCAGCAGATACCTTATCGCCTGGGCGTACCAGCACCAAATCCTCGATTTGTAATGAAGATGTCGGTACATCGCGCTGCCCGCCTTGTGCGTCAAGTAAAATCGCAGTCTTTGGCACCAGTGCTGCCAAAGCCCTAATGCCAGCACGCGCGCGATCAGCAGCCACGCTCTCTAGTAGCTCGCCGACTGAGAATAAGAATACCACTGCTGCTGCCTCTGCAGGCTCACCAATAATAAGCGCACCAATTGCCGCAATCGACATCAGCATCTCAATCGAAAAAGGCGTGCCGGTCGACGCTAAGGCAAAGGCTTTACGAGCAAAAGGAGACACACCCACAATGACGGCAACAGCAAATGCCCACATGCCATAATCAGAAAAAACCACTGATAGCGCGTAAGCGGCGCTCATCAACACACCAAGACCAATGACTCGCCTACCTTTGCCGCTTTGCCACCAACGTGGCTGCTCTGTAGCGGACTGACGGCTACTATTTGCTGCGGTTGATTGATCCGTTATGGCAGATATACCAAACCCGAGGCGCTTAATGGTTTTTTCGATGTCACTAAATTGCGTCTCTCCATCAGGAGCCAGTGTTAGCGTTAACTTTTCGGTGGCAAAGTTAAGCTGCACATCAGAGATGTCAGGCATACGAGCGAGCGCCGTTTCGATTTTACCGACGCAGCTGGCACAGTCCATACCTTCGATATGATATTGCATAATTATTTTTCCTAATGCCTTGTCCTGATAACTTGTGCTGCTATAAGCATTTTTTATAAATCTATTATGAACCCTATAGTGGCTTTAGAGTCAAGGCGCTTTGCCTTTAACGTCATAACATTGATTTATTAGCCATTAAACTTTATGGTTACTTTAATGTTTAATGCTCAAGAGGCAGTTATGCTGATTAAAATCGGAGAACTCGCTAAACGCACAGGCGCGACAGTAGAAACCATTCGTTACTATGAAAAGGAAGGATTGTTGCCTGAGCCTTCACGCAGTGCAGGCAATTATCGTTTATATAATGACACGCACATCGAGCGTCTACAGTTTATCCTGCACTGTCGTACGCTTGATATGACGTTGGATGAAGTACGGGTGTTGTTGCAGTACTGGGATGAGCCTGACAGAGACTGCGGCAATGTAAATGCCTTGTTGGATGAGCATATTGAGGCGGTAGAAGTTCGTATTGAAGAGTTGATGCAGTTAAAGCAGCATCTAATGGATTTGCGAAAAAAATGCCTATCTAGCGCACCCGCGGTATCCTGTGGAATATTAAATGCTCTTGCTGATAATTCTTGTCATCAGTAGAGACATCAGCCGTATTGTTTAGACGCTGGATGATAAATAATCAAAGGAATAACTTTGTCTGAATTAAAAACTGTCGGGCTTTTTGCCATTACCGCACTAGCAGAGATTGTAGGTTGCTACTTGCCATATTTATGGCTAAGAGAAGGTAAGTCAATATGGCTGCTTGTTCCCAGCGCCCTTAGTTTGACCGCCTTTGTTTGGCTGCTGACTTTACATCCAACCGCCGTTGGTAGGGTTTATGCGGCTTACGGTGGTGTGTATGTAACGATTGCAATTCTATGGTTATGGGCTGTCGATGGTATTCAACCAACGGCGTGGGACATCTTAGGCACATCAGTGGCACTGCTAGGCATGGCTATTATCATGTTTGCACCGCGCACTACATAGTGCAATACCCCATTGGCGACAGCCATTGCTCTCTTCAAGCCTATTAACAGACACCCAAAACGAAATTAACTATCGTCTCGTCACAAGCTCGGACAGTGGGCGCTTGAGGTAACAACCTTACCATCGCTCAAACGATAAGCCAGTAGATGATTGCCCCATACGCAGCCACCGTCTAGCGCACGTGCATGTGGCAGATCGACCTCGGCTTTGAGCGCAGCCCAATGACCAAAGAGTATCTTACGCGTACGCGGTACTTGCCATTCAAACCACGGCGCGAAGTCATCAGGCATCGGCTCTTGCAGCCCTGCACTAAAGTCAAACTCTAAGGTGCCATCTTGTTTGCATAGGCGCATACGTGTGAAGTAATTAGCAATCGCACGCAGCTTAGTATAGCCGCTTATCTGTGCATGCCACTTATCAGCTGTCTTGCTATATAGGTTGGGCAATAGCGCATCCAGCTGCGGCAAACTGCTTTGCAGCGCGGCTTCTAACTGCCGCGCGTAATCAGACGCAGCCTCGATGCTCCAATGCGGCGGCACACCCGCATGCACCAATACCGTATACTCATCAGGATAAGCCAATACTGGCTGATGACGCAGCCATTCTAGCAGCTCATCACAATCTTCAGCAGCAAAAATCGGCGCGGTCTTGTCTTTATTTTTGAGCTTTGCCGCGCCGCGCCAGACCGCAATCAAGTTGATATCATGATTGCCTAGCACGGTCGCCGCTGCGCCCTGCTCACATAGCGACTTGACATGGCGCAGCGTGCTTAACGAATCCTCACCGCGCGCGACCAAGTCACCTGCAAACCACAGTTTGTCTTGGGTCGGGTCAAATGCTAACGTGTTTAGTAATTGACGATAAGCGGCATAACAACCTTGCAAATCGCCGATGACATACTGATGACGAAACCCCATAAACCCTCAATAAATCAATCTATAAAATCATAACCAACAAACAGTAGTCTTGCTATACAAGCAAATGCCGCGAGTGATTGCTTAGCGCGACAAAGTCTTGAACACTCAGCTTCTCAGGTCTGGCCTGCGGATCGATGGCACAGGCAGCAAAGTCCGCTTCGCTTAGCGTCGGCAACAAAGTCGAATTTTTAAAGATAGCGCGCAATGTCTTCCGGCGATGATTGAAAGTCTCACGAACGACGATAGCAAAATACTCTTCATCTTCTGCCACCACTGGCTTGTCGATATGCGGGGTCAAGCGAAACACGGCGCTGGTGACTTTAGGTGGTGGATTAAACGCACCGCGTGGCACTGTCAGTAGATAATCGGTATCACAGTGATACTGCATGATGACCGATAGACGGCCATAGGTCTTGCTACCAACATCCGCGGTGATACGCTCAACCACTTCTTTTTGTAGCATAAAATGCATGTCTTGAATGACATCTGCAAAGCTAAGCAGATGAAAAAGTATCGGTGTGGAGATGTTATAAGGAAGGTTGCCCACCACCCGCAGCTTGCCTTTCTCTTCGCTATACAACTCGCGATAGTCAACATCCATGGCATTGGCTTTAATAATCGTAAAGTTAGGATGGCTATTGGCACCGATGCGAATGCGTAAGCTATCTGCTAAGTCGCGATCAAGCTCCACCACCGTCATCGCATCGACTTCTGCCAATAGCGGCTCAGTCAGCGCGCCCATTCCCGGCCCAATCTCAATCAAATTATCGTCGCGCTCTAAACGAATGCTATCGACGATTTGGCGAATAACGCTGGTATCATGCAAGAAGTTTTGACCGAAACGTTTGCGCGGCTGGTGTTTGGCAGTGCGTAGACTGGAAGCAAGGCTTTGAGCATCAAAAGTAGTTTTGGACATAAAAAGGTCTTAATGGATAAAAGATAAAGGGGTTATAGCGCTATGGCAACAATGAGCTGACTATATATCAATGAATTATAACACAGCTCATACTGGCACTGTCTTTTTGCGATGTTTTATTAGCAAACCACCCCTACCTTAGCACAACCGACACATTGCTTTTTTTGTTCTTAAACTATTTGGTATATTCTTGGTTATATATATTGCTTGGTGAGGATTTGAACTTTTGGCTTTGGGCTAATGGTATCAACGTTTTGACACGCTGAAATAGCCGCAGTGTACTTTATAATGTACATGCAATGGGTTTTTGGACCAATATTTTTATTCATTGTAAACGCTTATCTCCAAGACGAGATTTAATTTACTTAAACATAGGTTAGTCATGCTATCGAAAACATTAGAAACGGATCGCCTTTATTTAAGACACTGGCGAAAAAAAGACTTAAAACCCTTTGCTAAAATAAACTCTAGTAAAGACGTAATGGAGTATTTCCCTAAGCTACTGACAGAAGAAGAAAGTAATGCTATGGCTTCAAAGTGCCAACTGCTTATAGATGAAAAAGGCTGGGGTTTTTGGGCGGTAAGTCTCAAAGGTAGTGATACTTTTATCGGCTTCGTTGGTCTACATCAACCACAACAAGACCTTCCGTTCAATCCTTGTGTTGAAATAGGCTGGAGATTGGGCAAAGATTTTTGGGGCTATGGTTATGCTACAGAAGCAGCCAATGCTTGTTTAAAATTTGCTTTTGAAGAACTAAAACTCGATGAAATCGTATCGTTTACTGCAAAGATAAATAAGCGTTCACAGCGCGTCATGGAACGTCTTGATATGAAGGATACAAGAAAAAACTTTCTTCATCCTGCTATAGAAGCTACAGACCCACTTGCCGAACACGTACTATACAAAGTGTCGCGAGAAGAATGGATGAAAATAAAAAAGCACTAATTAAGGATACTCTTAGCTCTATTGATGAATGTATACCCCAAGGGAACCAGCTATTTATCCCTGTCACCCCATTTATAGGCCACTTAAAACAGACCGGTATACCGGTATAATGGAACCAATTATATCAGGTCATGCTTGATAATTTATAAATAGACATAGCTGACATTAGGGCGTGTTGAACATTCGACCATG
>NZ_JAPEHS010000001.1:0-130941 GCF_028823565.1 Psychrobacter sp. A3 | reverse complement strand
GCTTTCTTAGTCTCAGCTTCGGCTGTTTTCTTTTCTGCCTCAGCGGCTTCTTTGGCAGCCGTTTCTGATGCCAACAAATCTTGTAGCTCTTTAGCTTTGGCTTCTGCCGTATTTGCACGGGCCTCAGCAGCTTTTGCGTTAGCTTCAGCAACTTTCACTTTAGCTACGGCTTCTTTAGCTGCCGCCTCTTTAGCAGCTTTTATCTTACCTTCGGCCTCTTGTGCCGCCGCTTCAATCTTTGCGACTGCTTCTACCCTAGCGGCCTCTGCTGCGGCTTTCGCTTTTGCCGCCTCTGATCTTGCTGCATCAATCGCCTTTTGTGACGCTTCTGCCGCCTTTTGTGACTCGACACCAAATTTCATCTCAGCAGCTTTAAGTGCGTCTTCTGCAGCCTTCGTTTTGGCCTTTGCCTGTTTTAAGGCAGCTTCTGCTGCTTTTGTTTTGGCTTCTGCGGCTTTGATCGCAGCCTCTGCTTGCGCATTACTGCCAGTATCAACGCCGCTACCCTCAGTTTCTGATCCTCCTGCAGTTCCACTGTCATCTTTAGGTATTGTAGGGGATGGCTTGGGCGTGGTGCTGTCTCCACCATCACTAGCGCACGATGCTAGGATTACAGTGGTTAAAATAACGACGCTAGCTTTCAGCGGCGTTTTTAGTTTTTTTGCTGTCGCTACAGCAGATATTGAATGACGGTTAAGTGACATTCGTCTTCCTCCATGAAGAATTGATAACAGTCCATTATTTATCCATACTAGGCACAACAAATATCTAGTGCCACGCATAGATAAACAAATCACTTATAAAAAGTCAATAAATATATCTGCAATTATGAATAATGTAACTTTTGGTTACCAATTAATTTCCTATTTCTTTTAAATGATATGTTTTGAATCGGTTTTTATTTAAAGTTAATAAAACACTCATTCCTGACAGACCCAATAATAGTAATTTAAATATTACATATCCATTTCATTCATCATTTATTAGTTACAATATTTATAAAAATATATTAATTAAAAATATAGCAAAATCAATACTTTGGGATAAATAAAGAAAATTTGTTATATTAAACATAGATATATTATATAAAATCAATATTTTTAATAAAAAATAAACTTACTAATACCTCACTTATTTATTAATTTTTACCCAATTACTTTAAAAACAGAAAAACAATATCTCTACAGGCAAGAATACTAAGTTAAATTTACTGCAATACTTAAAAAGTATTACCACCATTATGATTAATACGGTGTATTAGATACTTTATAAAATCAAATAAAAATATAAACCTAAGCCTATTATTAAGCAGTACTCTTATGGTTTTTATAAACAAAAAAAAGCGCCCGAAGGCGCTTTGAGCTAATAGGCTAATTTATTGCTTTTCTGCACCAAAGGTGCCTTGGAAGGTTGTACCTTCTCCTGGTTGAGCACCTTTACCGCCTTGCTCTAGAGCTTGTTGATAAACACCACCTAAGAATTTAGCATCTTCACCGTAGAATCCTCCAGCAGTATCGATATTATTTGCATTACCAGCAAAGGTATTACCAGTGATATCTGCATTGATATCAATTTTGTTGCCAGTAGGCATATACTGATAATCGCCATCTGCAAATGTTAATGTACCTTCAAGCTTGCTATTAACAAAGTCTACATCGAATGCAGAAGTACCATTAACCACTGGTCCACCACGCTCACCATCTTTGAGGTGGAGATTTTCCATATAAGTGGCGACACCGTTATACGCTACCATACCATCATTGATGTTGTTATCAATGTTGTACTGTGCCAAGTCTTTCATATACTGCATGTCGTCAAGACTAGCACCATTGCCTTGTACGTAGACGGTAGACACTCGTGCTAAGTCACCTAAACCAAATAGATCAGTACGTGGATCGCCATATACATGACCGATTTGCATTTGCGAATCAAAATTTCTATACACAGATGAATAGTTTAGATCTAGTGCTACAGGCCCTTGAACCGTTGTAGACTCTGTATGAAGACTAAATCCACTACCATAATCAGTATCATTATCACCGCTAATGTTTATCGAAACTTGTTCTTGAACAGAGTCAGGTTTTGTCATATCGGCACGCGCTATGAAACTATCATAGTTCGTAAAGTTATTACCTTCACGATTATCTACTGGAACGTTTGACCCATCTACCTCTACCGTTTCTGTAAAGTCAGACTTGTCGTCACGAATTTCTGCATAACCGATAGCGTCTTCTGTGAAGCTACCCTCAGCACTACTTAATGTATTGCTTTGGAAGCCAGTAAGTTCAGTATCTGCCGCTACATCCGGGTTAGTAGGCGCTTCTGGAAGTGGCTCAGTTGGCTCAACTGGATTAGCGGCTGTACCATCTTTCTCTGCACCAAAGGTACCTTGTGAGCCATTACCTTCATAGATACCACCAATAAAGTTGGCATCTTCACCGTAGAAAGCACCTTCAGTATTGTAGCCACTCTCATCAGCGGCCGCCCCTGAGAATTCGTTACCGTCAATGTCTGCTGATAGCCCAATTTCGCCAGCTTGAGCAAACTCCAGTGTACCATCAACTTTACTATTGACGAAGTCAGCCGTGAACTTAGAGCTACCGTATTCAATCGCATTGTCTACACCAACTTTACGATTGGTAGCATCACCAGCATACTCAAACGTACCTTCTGTCGGTAGCGTTACTGTTTTATTACCTACTACCGCAACACCATCTACAGGTACAGCGCCATTGGCTGCTGTGCCATCTATATGGGCAATGCGCATCTCACCGTTAGCACCAAAGTCTTTATAGGTTGCAATGTAAGCCAAATCACCTTCACCAGTTACGTTTCCAGTACCTTCATAAGCTTTGAAGCCATTTTCCGTTTCAGCATCATTGTCACCTGATACCTGAATGGTTATAGGCCCTGGGAGAACACCTGTAAGCGCCAAATCAGCACGAGCATCGACATCTGAGGTGCTACGGATTTCAAAGTCACGCGTTGTGGTTGTTTTGACGCCCATCTGCAATGCACTTGCATCAACAGATAAATGCTGTACACCTGATTTCTCAGCTTCAGCTGCAGATTCAAATTTTGGCGTTAACGCATCTAGCTGTTCTTGTAGCTCTTGAGCCTTCTTTTCAGCTGCTGCTTGTGCTTCAGCTGCTGCAGTTGCTCTGTCTTCTGCTTCTTGTGCTTCTTTTTCAGCTTTTTCTTTAGCAGTTTTTGCCTTTTCAGCTTCTAATCTAGCTTCTTCTGCCAATTCTTCAGCTGCTGCTACATCTTCTGCAGCGGCTGACTCTGCAGCGGCTATTTTAGCAGCGGCATCTTTTTCGGCTGCTTCTGCGGCGGCTACAGCAGCAGCTGCACTCGCTTTAGCTGCACTCGCTTCTGACTGAGCCGCTGTTACTTTATCTTGTGCCGCTTTAACTTCTTCTTGCGCTTTATCTGCTGCTGCTTGGATTGCTGCATCTGCGTCTTCTTTAGCTTTCTTCGCTGCTGCTTCTGCTGCAGCTGCTCTGTCTAAAGCATCTTGCAATGCTTGATCATCGCCACCACTGCCAGCGTTATCAGCCGCTTCTTGTGCTTTAATGGCAGCTTCTTTCGCTTTTGCCGCATCAGCTTGAGCTTGTTCTGCAGTAGCTTGAGCTTCCGCCGCTTCTGCTTGGGCAGCGGCTAACGCTTTTTCAGCAGCTTCTGCTTGCGCTTTTGTATCTTTAGCTGCCTGCTCAGCTGCGATTTGATTGTCACTCTTGGCTCCATAAGTACCTTGAGCGCCTTTACCTTCGTAAACACCACCTAAGTATTGAGCATCACCACCGTAGAAGCCACCATCAGCGTTATAACCGTCTTTAGTTCCTGAGAACTTATTGCCGTCTATAGTTCCTTCTAGACCGATTGTTTTATCACTAAAGGTTAGATCGCCTTTTACGTTTTTGGCCACAAAGTCAGCCGTGAATACTGAAGATCCAAACTCAACCTTGCTGTCTGTGCCCAATGCGCGATAAGTTGCTTCACCTGTGTAGCCCACTTTACCTTCTGTTGGCACATTAGCAGCTTCAGTCGCATTACCTACTACGGCGACACCATTGACTGGCAGCAGACCAGCAGCTGCACCATCAATATGTGCAACTCTTAAATCATCACTAAAGTCTTTGTAGGTTGAGGTATAGACTAAGTTTTGCTCACCCAATGAAGCTGTATTGACTTTGGTGGTATTTTCAAACGATTTGAAGCCGTTAGAGCCTGCTACTTCTGCATCGCTATCACCACTAACTTTTAGTGTTACTGGATCAGAGACCAAGCCACCTGAAGCTGTGTCTGCACGAGCGTCAACCTCAGTCTCATCAGTGATGTCGAAGTCACGTGTGGTGGTGGTCAGCATACCTTGACCTACTCCAGTGGCGTTGATACTGATGTGCTGGACGCCTGACTTAGTAGTTTGAGGCGCGTTTTTAATTTCAGCAGCTGATGCCGCATCTTGCGCAGCTTGTTGTGCTGCTGCAGCTGCAGTCGCTTCTGCCTCTGCTTCTTGCTGGGCAGTATTAGCGGCAGCGGCAGCTGCGTCGGCAGCAGCGGCAGCTTCTTCTGCTAACTTCGCCTTGCGATCAGCTTCTTTTTGAAGCGCTTCTGAACCACCCCCATCTGCTAATGCATCCTCTAATGCTTGTTCAGCCTCTTCTTTTGCTTTAATGGCATCTGCTTTTGCTTTTTCAGCAGCAGCAGCAGCAGCTTCAGCTTCTTCTTTTGCTTTGAGGGCTGATGCCGCCTTTTCTTCAGCTGCTTTTTCAGCAGCAGCTATTTGCTCGGCAGCCTCTTTTTTTGCTTTTTCAGCTTCTTCTTTCGCCTCTTGAGCTTCCTGTTTTGCTTTTTCGGCTTCAGCTTTCGCTTCTTCTAGTTGCTTATCGGTAGCACCAGGTATTGGGCTAAAGACATCATCAAGATTATAAGAAGGCTCATCTGTTGTATTACAGGCGGCCAAAATCATTGACGTCAAAAGGACAACACTGGCTTTAAGTGGAGTTTTTAGTTTTTTAGCGGTTGATACAGCTGAGATTGAATGACGATTAGGTGACATTCTTCTTCCTCCATGGATGATTGATAGATAGTCCTTTATCTACTCGTACGACATAGGATGGGTCTGTACGATATATAGATAATCAAATTTAGTTTGCAAAGTCAATTTGTTGCAGCGATTACCTGCTGATAAAACATGACGCAAACGTTCATTTATTAAAAATTAAATACATGTATCGACGTGATGTAGGCTTATCTGGCTCATAAGCTAGATAAGCCGTTATAGTTAGATTTCAGATAGTGAGATATCACAATTTATTGGCTTTGATAAGACAGCTTTACGCCCGCGATATAGCCATCATTGTCTTCAGCTTTGCTGACGATACTACCGTTAGGTAGTTGTCCAGTCGCATCGCCAAACTTCAGATATTTACCACCCACAGATACCGCCCATTCAGGAGTGACATTGTATTTTACGCCGCCACCGATACTATAGAACCCTTCAATAGTACCAAGCGAGCTCACCGGATCACCGGCACCTGAGTCATAGCCCACTACAAATGAACCCGCTAGTTTTTCGTTAAAGCGTTTAGCCAGACCCACATCGACTTTCCACTGATCTTTTTCATAAGACAGTAATGGCAAGCCTTCTGGAACTGCAGCCTTAGAGTAAGCATTGTATAATGGTGGTACGATGGTAAAATCACTCCATGGTACCCAGCGTACATCTAATGTACCTAATAGCTGATACTTTTCACTTAGACCCGTTTGGATATTTAAGTTCACAGACTCAGGCGTTGTGACTGTCGCATCAGTGGTGGCATATTCACCGATTGATTGACCAAGCGCAGAGTCTGGATCAATGTCAAGCTTGCCTAATGCTGTATCTCGTAAAGGTGACCCTAATAGAGGTATTCTCTCTCCCACTGGGGTTTTATGGTCAATCTCTGAGCGATACGTTAAGGCAGCGTTTAAGGCGATTTCAGGCTTGCTATACGCCAAACCTGCTACCCAACCATAGTCAGTGTCACTATTCACATTAGCATCGTAGCCTGTCAACGGACCGTATGCTTGACCACGCAAGTGCACATCTGCTTTTACCTTTTGCATCACAGGACCGCCATAGACTTGAAAGCCATTGGACTTATAACCGATCAAACCTGTCCATGATTCAGTGTGTACACTTACGTTGGTATTTTTGTCGTAATCTGGGTCTAGTACCGAAGAGTTGATCAATTCATTTGGAACGGATGTCCCAGTTGACGAGTCGGCAATAGTATCTTTACCTGCTTGAGAGACAAACGTGTTATCGCCAGAGTACTCTACTTCTGCACCGAAAGGCTCATCATAGAAAACACCAATACTGATATTTTCATTGATGTCGGTTTTGACGCCATAGCGCATAAAACTATATGTATCTGGAGTTGCATCACCAGTTGAGACGCCTTTTTCGTATGAAGCTTCGTCAGAAGTAATACCATTGCGAATCTCACCTGCAGGAGTGACGATAGCACCGGCATTATCATGGGCAGATACTTTGGTATCGATATAAGCAAAATCGACTTCTGCATAAGTGCCAGGATTAAAGAAGCCTTTGATTTCTTGACCTGAACGATCAAGACCAGCAGCTTGCGTCAATGAAGCAGCCGATAGCGTGATCAGAGCGAGGGTAAGTTTAGAGATAGGAAAATTTTGAGACACTTAGATATCCTCCATGAATAAAATAACTGGCAAGTAGCTCGGAGACTATACAGACTAGTGACCTGTACTAGTAACGTCAGCCGATGCTATGCAATCCTTTGCCAAACGACTTAACTGTCGAAAGTAACGATGATTTACGCAACCTTACTTTCGTTGTTATCAGACATTACCGCTATGTAAGACAACGTAACTGATTTCAGTATCATAATTAAACTTCTATACTATAGCAATACTCTTTTAGAGATTTTACAAAGATGGATTTATGTTAATAGAATATTCACCACTGTTTCATTGAGCCAATAATGTGGCATTTTTTACCTCACAAACGCTTTCTTATCGTCTATATAGCACCTTATATGATGCACTATATCTAATTGATTTTAATAGATATATTTTATAAAAATTTTTTTGTAAAAAAAGTCAGCGGTTTTAGGCCATCATTTTTATAAAGAATAGCACAACAAAGTATTAAAACAATCGTTCACTGACTGATAAGTATTAACTATCTATTTGACATTATGATTAAGCAGAAATCTCATCTATGGTCGACTCTAAATAAAAGAATCATATGTTTATTCACCAGTAAGGTTAACCATATTATTTGTTTTTGCCAAAAAAAAGCGACCCATAATGGATCGCTTTTTTAGTATTTATCTCAGTTTAAAACTCAACTGATTTAGTGCTTATTTTGCTTGATAAGACAGCTTCACACCCAGCGCAAAACCGTCGTTGTCTTCAAACTTGCTAACAACTTGCTTTGTTGGAATTTGACCATCAGCATCGCCGAACCATAAGTATTTACCACCAGCAGATATCGCCCAGTTCTCGGTAACATTATATTTTGCGCCAAGGCCAGCACTATAATAGCCTTCGATTGGACCTAATGAGGTGACTGGGTTGCCAGCGCCACTGTCCCAACCAACAGTACCACTGATAGCAAGTGCTGGCGCAACGCGCTTAGCCAATCCTAGCTCTACTTGCCATTGGTCGTCATCATAGCTAACTAACGCTAACCCCTTATCATCCTGAGTCGAAATCTTGCTAACATCGTTATATAGTGGGGGTACGATAGAAAAATCACTCCATGGTACCCAACGTACTTTTGCAGTCGCTAGGGTTGTAGGGTTAATACCAGTTTGAAAATCGAAGTTAACTGATTTAGGTGTCGTGATATCTAATGTATTACCTTGATTCGCCTCGCCACCTAAAGCGGCTACTACTGGATATGTTTCATCGATATTCGAGCTGTGATCAATCTCTGAGCGATAGGTTAAAGCAGCTTTCAAAGCGATTTCTGGTTTGCTATAAGATACACCAGCAATATAGCCGTAGTCTGTATCAGGACTAATGTGAGCTGTATAACCTGTAGCAGCACTATAGGCGCTACCACGAAGCTTTACATCAGCTTTGATACGCTGCGCGACAGGACCGCCATAAACTTGAAATTCTTTATTTTGTCCAAATTTAGCACCAAGAATACCTGTAATGCTCTCAGTACGGACTTCAACCTTGGTACCTTCATTGTTCGCAAGGCGACCATCTGCAAAGCTTTCTAATTGCTCAAGTTGATTTAACTGTGCTTGACCTGCTGCTAGTTGCGCTTCACCAGCTGCGATACCTGCTAAACCAGCATCAATCTGTGGGCGCAATGCAGGCTCAAGTGCTGGGTTTTGGTTGACAGCTGCTTGGGCTTGTCTTACTTGCTCTCTAGCTGCATTTAAACGAGTTTCAGCAGCAGTTAGTTGGTCCTGAGTCCCATCAACTAGAGATCTCAACCCTTCTACATTAGTGACGCCTAACTCACCTAGACGTGATGCAATAATATTGTTAACAGCATCAGTTGGTGCGCCTACAAAATTATTGTTACCAATATAGTCGGCTGCGGCGCCAAAGGGCTCGTCATATAAGATACCGATACTAAAGGTGTCATTGATATCTGTTTTTACGCCATAACGGAAAAAGTCGTAATCTTCTGCAATGTCGTCAATTTTGTTGCCTGATGAATCTTGACCACTCACATCAGCATCAATATAAGTATAAACAGATTCGGCATAAGTGCCATCTTGTAGAAATGCGGTAATGTCTTGACCTGAACGATCAAGACCAGCAGCACTAGCAACGCTAGCGACAGATAGAGCAGCAACAGCTACTGTGAGAGTTTTTAAATGAAAAGTTGCGCGCATTATATATCTCCAAACATCCGCATTGTTTCACTACTTAACCCGACTTTTATGAGTAAGCAGCATCCGAGGGTGAAGATAGTAAAGATTTTGGCACACGAAAACAACTGCAAAAACACATTATTTCTTGTTTATGACTAAACAGTATCTTCATCTAATAATGTGCATATAAAATAATCAAACAAAAAATATCCAGTCCTGCATCAGATATTGGTTCAGAAATCAGTAATGTGGCGGTCTATCTGCCATCACATCAAATGGTGCAATACCCACTTCAGTAGCTTGACCGTCTATTTGCTTATAAATGAGCTGTAACTGACGCTGCAATGTATGAATATCCTTATCTTGTCGCGTAATGACGTCATTTAACCTTTCGACAGTGACCTCAAGATGCGCTAGGCTCGTTTGTAAATCGACTACTTGGGCTTGCAAGTCATCTTGCATACCAAACCCGTCCTCTTTATCTTTGAATTGATTCATGTTGTTCTCTAAATAATGGTAAGTAGAAGGTCAAATAGACTCGGCAGCAGCATATTTGCAGCAGAGTCAATAGTAGCCAGTCACCTTTGATAACAGGCATTAAATCGCCGCCACTATGCAAAGTAATAAATAGTGTTGATAAAACCACTTACGCGCACTACAGTGATGCGGTGGCATGTTATACTGCTGGCAATTTTGCAACAACCCCTACCTCACTATTATATAAGCTTAAGACATTCTATGGCACTGATACATCTAAAAGACATTCACTTAGCCTTTGGCGTCGCTCCCATTCTCGATGGTATTGATTTTTCGATCAATGCAGGCGAGCGTGTGTGCTTAATCGGCCGCAATGGCGAAGGTAAATCTACTTTATTTAAACTGATCAATGGCTCGCTGCAGCCAGATAGTGGTGAGATCATCACCAATAGTAGCATGCGCGTTGCGATGCTCGAGCAAGACGTCCCCGAGTCGAGCGGACGCATACTCGATATCGTCATGGGCGGTAGCCGCCGCACAGCTGAGCTGCTGATCAATTATAATAAGCAAGTGGAGATGTGCGCCAATGGCGACATGGACGCTTGCGAGCACATGGCGACCTTGCAGCATGATATCGACGCCGTCCATGGCTGGGACTTAGAGCGCGATGCCACCCGTCTGATCACCACCATGGGGCTTGATCCAGAGGACGACCTCTCCTCGCTATCTGGAGGCCGTAAGCGCCGCGTTTTACTCGCGCGTGCGCTGGTCACCAAACCTGATGTACTCTTACTTGATGAGCCGACCAACCATCTAGACGTTGATAGTATTGAGTGGTTAGAGCGCTTCTTGCTTGATTGGCAAGGTCTAACTCTACTGTTTGTCACGCACGATAGAGCATTCGTTGATAAGCTTGCGACTCGTATTGTAGAGCTTGACCGTGGCCAATTGACCAGCTATGACGTCACCCAAGGCGCCAAAGGCTACGCTCGTTATCAAGAGCTAAAAGAGCAGCAGCTACTTGCTGAGGAAAAAAACAATGCCAATTTTGATAAAAAACTGGCGCAAGAAGAAGTGTGGATTCGTCAAGGCATCAAAGCCCGTCGTACCCGTAACGAAGGCCGCGTACGCGAGCTAAAAGCCCTGCGCGAAGAGCGAAAAAACCGCCGCGAGCAAGTCGGCAACGTCAACATCACCATGGGTGAAGGCGAAAAAAGCGGCAAGCTGGTCTGTAAAGTCAAAAACTTACATCTTGAATATGATGGCAATGTACTCGTCAATGACTTTAGCACCATGGTCATGCGCGGTGATAAGATTGGAATTGTCGGCCCTAACGGCGCAGGCAAAACCACATTAATCAAAGCCCTACTCGATATGTCGGATGACGAGGTCACCAAGACCGGCAGCGTCACGCTTGGCACCAATTTGCAAATTGCCTTTTTTGATCAGCTGCGCGATCAGCTCGACCTTGAGGCAAGCGTCGCGCAAAACGTCTCAGAGGGCTCGGATTTTGTCGAAGTGGGCAGCCGAAAAACCCATATCATGAGCTATTTGCAAGACTTCTTATTTGCGCCGGAGCGCGCGCGTACACCTGTCAAAGCCTTATCAGGTGGTGAGCGCAACCGCGTATTACTTGCCAAGCAATTATTAAAACCTGCCAACATATTAGTGCTTGATGAGCCGACCAACGATTTGGATATGGCCACCCTTGAGCTATTAGAAGAGTCGGTCAGCAGCTTTAACGGTACCATCTTGCTGATCAGTCATGACCGCTCATTTATGGACAATGTGGTCACCTCCACTTGGGTATTTGACACGGATGAAAATGGCAATGGCATCGTCAAAGAGTATGTCGGCGGTTATCAAGAGTACTTGATACAAAAAAACCGCGAGGAAGCCGCGCGCGCCGCAAAAGCACCCGTTAGCAATACTAAAGCGTCAAAATCAGTCAAGAAAGCTGATGCTGAAAAGCCAAATAAAGCCGCCAAAAAGCTCAACTTCAATGAGCAGCGCGAGTTAGATAGCTTACCCAAAGAAATCGCGGCGCTAGAAGCCGAACAAAAGGCGCTAGAAGACAAGCTGGCTGATGGTTCATGGTTTACCACCGACTTTGATGCCGCGACGGCCGCCAGTGAGCGCTTGTTGGCCATCGAAGAGGAGATGATGAGCAAGCTTGAACGCTGGAGTGAGCTTGAAGGCTAATCGCCTAAAGACGTGTTTAGGATAATAAAAGATCACCGCTTTTGTCGCTAAAGTGGTGATTGTTGATTGACGATGAGAGACATAACGCTTAAGTACTGAAAGTTAGTGAACATTGCCTGAATTTCAAGTATCATTCGCTATTGCTGAATATCCTTATTGATTATAAGGTCATCACGTGACCATCGTTTGCAAAACCGTTGAAGCGCCTTTGCGCCCTTTATCGAAACAAAACGGATGTTAGACGTTGATAATCCAGCTTTTTTGTATGGGTTACCCTATTCAACCTTATACCGTGTTCTCTCAAGGTTGCTTTATTTTTAACGCAATAATTTATTTTATCACCGAAATAGCTTAGAATAGCAACAATTAGCAAAATTAGGCACAGCTAAAGTGGCTTGATATTGTATATTTTCTAAGCCACAAACCCAGTGTGGGATAATCCCATTTCATTCACCTGGAGGAAGTATTAATGAGCCAAGCCGAAGGCGTTAACGTACAACGCCGTAGAGTTCTTATTGCCTCAACTGCCGCAATTGGTGCAGCTGGGGTAGCTGCTGTGGCAACACCTTTTGTCCGCTCTTGGTACCCGAGCGCCAAAGCTGAGGCTGCAGGGGCTGCAGTCACCCAAGACATCAGCTCTATTGAAGCGGGACAGATGATTGTCGTCAAATATCGCGGTAAACCGATCTTTGTGGTAAAACGTACCGAAGACATGTTGAGCACGCTTGAGTCAGTTAAGCCATTACTATCTGACCCTAATTCAGAAGCATCGCTACAACCAGAGTATTGCCAAAACCCAGAGCGTTCTTTGACACCAGAAGTCTTGGTGGTCGAAGGCGTGTGTACGCATTTAGGCTGTGCACCGAACTACCGTCCTGATGTGGGCGCAACCGATTTGGGTGGTAACGACTGGTACGGCGGCTTTTTTTGCCCCTGTCACGGATCAAAATATGACTTAGCAGGCCGTGTCTATAGTGGCGTTCCTGCACCGCTGAATTTACCTGTTCCAGAATATAGCATGGAAGGTACCATCTTGACGGTTGGGGAGGCTTAATATGAGTATGGGTAAAAAGTTAATGCATTGGGTGGACGCGCGTTTCCCAGCGACTGAAACCTATGAATACCACATGTCAAAGTACTATGCACCAAAGAACTTTAACTTTTGGTACTTCTTTGGCGTATTGTCAATGGTCGTATTGGTCAACCAGTTGGTGACCGGTATTTGGCTGACGATGATGTACAACCCTAGTGCCGAGGGCGCATTTGCGTCTGTAGAATACATCATGCGTGATGTCAAAGGCGGTTGGCTCATCCGTTATATGCACTCGACTGGCGCCTCAGCGTTCTTTGTCGTGGTGTATTTGCATATGTTTAGAGCACTGCTCTACGGCTCATATCAAAAACCTCGTGAGCTTATTTGGCTCATCGGCATGGGCATCTATTTGGCTCTTATGGCCGAAGGTTTCTTTGGATACCTACTCCCTTGGGGCAACATGTCATTTTGGGGTGCTCAGGTTATCTTAAACCTTCCTGCGGCGCTGCCGGTAATCGGTGACGGTCTTGCTGAGTGGGTACGTGGTGACTATATCATCTCAGGTATCACCCTAAACCGCTTCTTTGCGCTACACGTTGTCGCTATTCCATTGGTCCTTGTGGGCTTGGTCTTCATGCACATTGTCGCATTGCACCATGTAGGTTCTAACAACCCTGATGGTATCGATATTAAGAAGCTAAAAGACAAAAATGGCGTACCATTAGACGGTATCGAATTCCATCCATACTACACTGTGCATGATATGGTGGGTATCGTAGTATTCTTTATCTGTTTCTTTGCGGTGGTGTTCTTCTTCCCTGAAGGCGGCGGTTATTTCCTTGAGCCACCTAACTTTGAAGCGGCCAACTCTCTAAAAACACCAGCGCATATCGCGCCAGTATGGTACTACACACCGTTCTATGCCATCTTGCGTGCGGTTCCAAGTAAGCTGGGCGGAGTCATCGCCATGGGTGCGGCCATCGCTGTACTATTCTTGATACCGTGGCTCGACAGATCACCTGTACGCTCAATACGCTACAAAGGTATCTTGTCTAAGATTGCACTAACTGTCTTTGCTATTAGCTTTATCGTACTTGGCTATTTAGGTGCGACACCTGCAACGCCAACTGCGACTATTATGGCTCGTGTATTCACGATTCTATATTTCTTGTTCTTCTTGTTGATGCCGTTTTACACTGCCATCGAGAAGTGTAAACAGCCACCAGAACGCGTTACCGGAGGTCACTAATGAGCACGCTAATCAAATCCCTAGCTGGTCTAGGCTTAGGCGCGGCATTGAGTTTGACTGCTGGTAGTGCGCTGGCAGCAGGCGGCGGATGTGGTACTTTTACCAATGCCGACGGCGTGGTGGAACATTTGGCTTGTAGTGAAGCCCCCATTGACTTTACCAATAAAGGCTCGCTACAAAACGGTGCAAAAATCTTTATGAACTACTGTGCTGGTTGTCATTCTGCACAGTACGTTCGTCATTCACGCATCGCCAAAGACTTGGATATTCCACCTGAGCTGGTCGAAAAATACCTAATGGTCACCACCGATCAAATCGGTGATCATATCACAGCGGAGATTGACCCTGAGGTTCAAGCCGCATGGTTTGGTGCGGCGCCACCAGACCTGTCGCTTGAAACCAGACTACGCGGTGATGACTGGGTTTATACTTATCTATTGTCATTTTATGAAGATCCAAGCCGTCCTTGGGGCTCAAACAACTTAGTGCTGGCAAACGCGGCGATGCCGCACGTATTGCATAACATGCAAGAAGAGCTTAGTGCTGAAGAGTTTGAATCTGAAGTTGGTGACTTGGTCAACTTTATGGCGTGGATGGCAGAACCTGCCCGTCATGACCGTCAAGTGATTGGCTTCTTTGTGATTTTATTCTTGTTAGTATTACTGATTCCAGTTTACTTACTCAATAAAGAGTTCTGGAAAGACGTAAAGTAACAGCATCCTAAACATAGCCTATCGCTATAAAAACTTGGTCATAATAGATACAAAAAGGCACTACTTTGGTAGTGCCTTTTTTCATTTTGCCGCACCGTATTTTGTACGTGCTACTATATAGTTTGACCCAAGTAAATCAGATACATGGCTATCAAGTCGCTCAATGAAACGTTTTATATCGAATCGAGGATAGCGTAGATAATAGGGACTGATAAGACAATAAAGACTGACAATAGAACAAACACCTATCCATACGGCATCCACCCATCACGCTTACGTACGCTGGCTTGATAATCGGCTCTACTTTGTTTACGATGACACCCTTTACTATGAACATTAGGCTTTCATGATTGATGCAAACGACATTCCAAGTAGTCAGCTAATCTTATATGCTGATGACGGCTACGACAGTCATGTGGTGCGCCTATTACTTGAAGAAAAAAAGCTCGATTATTACTTGTCACGTTTGCACTCTGAGCGCCCCGAGGACTTGACTGAGCTAAACCCCTATCACACCCTGCCTGTGTTGCAGCAGCGTGATATTGCCCTTTATGAAATCAACGTGATTTTTGAATACTTAGAAGAGCGCTACCATACCAATAAGTTGCTCCCTGAAGCCCCGCAAGAGCGCGCACAGTTTCGCCAATTGGCATGGCGCATCCAGCATGATTGGCTGGTGCTCGGCAAGCAGCTACTGACACATCCTGATAGTTTTAATAAAGCGAAAGCTGTCATTGCCAAAAAACAGCTCAGTGATTCTTTAATCACGCTTGCGCCTTTGTTTGCGCATAAGCCTTATTTTATGGCAGATGACTTTGGCTGGTGTGACGTGTTGTTAGCGCCTTTACTGTGGCGACTAGAAGACATGGGCATAGCGCTACCGCGTGCGATCAGTCGGCCTTTATTGGACTATCAGCAGCGTATCTTTGAGCGCGAGAGCTTCCAAAGAAGTGTGCGCTAATTAGACAACGCTCGATGTCTGTCTTAGAATAAAAAGTGTAAAAAGAATAAAAACCAAACAGACAGTGACAATGCAAAAATTAGTCCCGCCATACTTGTCTGTTGCAAACAATGTATTATTTAAAATAGTAGACTGTTGTCACAGATGACTGTTTATCTCATAACCCATATTTAGTATAGGAAATCATTAGATGAGCGATACCACTTCTCTCACCCCAACTCGTCCATATATGGTACGCGCCCTTTATCAATGGATAGAGGACAATGCGCTGACGCCCTATCTGATGGTCGATGCGACGGCCAAAAACGTCCAGGTACCAACCGAACATGTGCAAGATGGCCGTATTGTGCTCAATATTGCCAGCCGTGCGACAGGCAATATGCGTATAGACAATGACTATATCCAGTTCAGCGCTCGTTTTGGTGGCGTCTCACAAGAGATTTGGGTGCCATTGACGGCGGTGATGGGTATCTATGCCAAAGAAAACTCGCAAGGCATGTTTTTTGATCCAAACGAGTATGACAATTATGTGCCAGAAGAGCAGCACACGACGCCCAAGGCGGACAAGCCTAAACCCAAACGCGATAACAAAGCGGGTCTAAAAGTCTTAAAGTAACAAAAACCTCTAACACCTTAGTTTTTAGCCCACAAAAAAGCCAGTCGTATGAACCATGACTGGCTTTTTGCTTATTTGACACTCTATAACGTTACTCTATAAGTCTAAAGACCTAAGCTAGCGCCAAACAGCAATAATTGAGCGGCTGCCGACTACGTTCTTGGCAGCGTGACACCGCGTTGACCTTGGTACTTGCCGCCACGGTCTTTATAGCTGGTTTCACAAACATCATCGCTATCACTTTGGAAAAACAGCATCTGTGCAACCCCTTCACCTGCATAAATGCGCGCAGGTAGATTGGTGGTATTACTAAACTCAAGCGTTACATGCCCTTCCCACTCAGGCTCAAGTGGTGTGACGTTGACGATGATGCCGCAGCGTGCATAAGTAGATTTACCAAGACAAATAGTCAGGACATCGCGTGGTATACGAAAGTACTCAACGGTACGCGCCAGCGCAAATGAGTTGGGCGGAATGATGCACTCATCACCAACGATATCGATAAAGCTTTTATCATCGAAGTTTTTGGGATCGACCACCACAGAGTGTACATTGGTAAAAACTTTAAACTCAGGGGCACAGCGTACATCGTATCCGTAGCTTGATGTGCCGTAGCTGACCAAACGCTCGCCTGCATCATTGAAACGTACTTGACCCGCCTCAAATGGCTCAATCATGCCATGTTCTTCAGCCATTTTGCGAATCCAGCGGTCAGATTTGATAGACATTTTTGTTCCTTAGCAAATAATAATATGGGTGTTGGGCGCTGACGATAGCGCATCAATGACCCAGAGGCTGTCATGATTGTCACCCTCTAAGAGACACGCTTCGTATATTGGTAGCGGTGATTATACGGAATTGAGCGCTGAATTTATAGAGCTGTCACTATTTATCATGCAAACCATTTAATAGCCAAACCCTTAACACCCAAACTACTTGACAACCAAACTTTTAACACCCAAGTCAACCGAGTAACTTTATAAAAAGCAGGCAAGACCTCTAGGCTACCATTTGGCAAAATGGTCTTCTGCCAATCCCATGACATGATCAAGCCTGATGACGGTATCGCCCAGCCGTATCTCCCCACTATACCAGCCAAGCCATTGCTCAAAAATACTGGCCAGCACGCCAAAGTTATCGGTTTTTTGATAAACAGTCATGGGCGTAAAGGTCAAATCAATATAGACATTGCTCCAGCCAAGGTTTTGATGATAAACACGCCAAGTACTTGGCACAGCTGCCTGCAAGGCCTTACGTACAAACATCACAGGCGGTAGATAATGTATCTGCCCATCTAGCCAGCAGGCATTTTCGCTCATACCCGTTTCATTGACACCCATCGATAAGTTCAATAAAAAATGGCGACCATCAGGCAAATAGTGATTGATACATGTCCAAAACCAATTGGTCTCGCGGCGCATATAGCCCAGCGTCCAATCTAGATTGGCAATTGCAGACGCATCAAAGTCTATTTGCTTGGTTTGGCTGCCATCCGTAACCGCAGCGATATTAAACATTGATGCTTCTTTGATGCACATGTGTCCCATGACTGCTGTCAGTGGCTCTTTTTGTGTGTATGTCCAGCCGCGCCTGCCCGTTGGGGTGCAGATCGCAAGTGGCTGCGCTTGCCGCTGTAGCATCGCATCAAGCGTAATATGTTTACTATCCAATGCTACTGCGATTTGTGAAGGCGTAAAATCCAATGTTACGGTCAGCTTATTATGGGTAAATGCCATTCGCCCTTGATAGCAATCACCTATTAGCTGCGTCTGCCGTGTCAAAGGCTGCAAAGCTTCACAAACCTCTAGCTCATCAGTCTCATCGTTATAAAGATAAACAAAGGCACTGGTGGCAAGTTTGATGGTCGCCAGTGCCAAACAGATGCGATAAGGCGGCTGGATAATTTGGATAAAGCAAAATTGATTGGCTTTGAGATCTTTTCGCCAGTTTGGCAGCGTCTTTTGCGAGATCAGATGACTGTGGTAGTCAAGATAATTGATGCTTTTGACTTGCGTAAACACCCCAAAAGTGGGCTGTCCCTCTTGGATAAGCTGTTCAATAACTGGTCTTGCACCCACAGGTGAGTGCGGCTGATTTTGTGCGTTAGGGCTGGGGTTTTGGTTCATAAGTGAGGTATCCTAGCCAAATTTTATCGTGAGACTACCTGTCCTTGGTAGCCAACGGTGGTGCTTACGACGCTTCTTTTTGCTTGTCTTGCAGACACCCAAATGGCTTCTCTTATCACCTTAATCTCTATATCGGTCAAACCATCTGTCAGCTTTTGTGTCACATCAGTAGCGGCTATCGCGCTCATCCATAAAAAGTGCCGAGGAAACTTTTTTAATAACTCAGCCAACACTGCTGAAAACTTATTAAAATCAGCGATCACCATGCGGCGATTGCTAAATTCGGCGTTGATTTGATACCGTTTGCTACTACCGTCTTTGTAATAGCAAACAGCAATTATTTGATTGTTTGAAAGCTCGATCACATATATCGGCGGGCGCAACAGTTTCAATAACAGATACTGCTTGGGAATATCGTCTAAATGACGCCGATAAATCGATATACTCACCATACTTCCTTGCTGTAAACCACGTTCTTTATGGAAAAAATGGAAAAATACGCTTAGGCTATTTTACTATTATTCGAGTAGCGCGCAAAACTTATCAAAAAATTCGCTTATCATCGACTGGTTTGGCAAATTTTGCAATGTTGGCTTCGATGTTCTTGGCAATGCTCAAATAATAAGAGGCAAACTCATCATCAGCCAAGACGCTTGGCACCCCTTTGTCCACTTGGGCGCGGATACCACTGGCAAGTGGCAACTGACCTAGTAGCGGCACCTGATATTGCTCTGCGATAAACTCGCCGCCACCGCTGCCAAAGATGGCCTCGGTATGGTTGCAGTTACTACAAGTATGCAGCGCCATGTTTTCCACCACACCCAGTACGGGGATATTGGTTTTGTTAAACATCTCAACGCCCTTTTGCGCATCCATCAAGGCCACATGCTGCGGTGTTGTCACAATCACCGCCCCTGTGACAGGAATACGCTGCGCCAATGTCAGCTGAATATCACCTGTACCTGGTGGCATATCAATCACCAAATAGTCCAATTGTGGCCAGTTGGTTTGATTGTATAGCTGCATCAGGGCGCCCGTGGCCTTGGGGCCGCGCCACGCGACAGGAGTGTTGTCACTATCGAGCAAGCTACCTATCGATAGCATGGCCATACTGTGCGCCTCAACAGGCACAAACTGCTCGTTTTCTAGCTCAGGCTTGATATCCGCCACACCCAGCATCGTTGGCATACTAGGGCCGTAGATATCGGCATCTAGCACACCCACACGGTTGCCAAGCTTTTGTAATGCCAAAGCAATATTGACTGTCGTCGTTGATTTGCCGACGCCACCTTTGCCTGAGGCCACCACAATGATATGACGAATACGTGGGTGCGATGCCAGCGATGCTTGGGTCGGCGCAGCCTTAGTAATTGGTGGCTCGCTGCTTGTCGGTTGTTGGTCTGCTTGGGTAGCAGGTTTGGCGTGAGTGGCCATGGCATCTGTCGTCTTTGGCATCGATTTTGGCGGCGCTTTGGGCAAGCTTGCACCAGCACCTTTAACATCGGCTGGTAGGCGCACATTCATATGAATGGTTTTGATACCATGCGGATGCAGCAGTTGACCCAGCTCCTGTTGTATCTGCTCAGGGTTACTGTCTTTGGGTAAGCGCAAATCTAAGGTGAGCACTTGCCCGTCGCGCTCAAGCCCCGTCACCATTGTGGCAATGCTAACGGTGCCGACTTCATAGCCGAGCAAGACTTTATCAACTGCGCTATCACGCTCGGCGCGCTGCTGCGGTGTTTCGGCTTTGGATTTTTTTTTCATAAAATTAAACATGGCTATCATGACTACCTATTTTGCAAGTGGGTCGGTAGGACAACTCGAGCAATACCGTCGTCGCGCTGGTCAATAATACATCATCAGCTTTTTGTCTACCCTTATTATCCGACAGTGTAGCTCAATTGACGCTATAAAAAAACCACAATGCCAGTAGGTCTGACATTGTGGTTTTTTCTATTATAATAGGCACAATATTTGTCTATTAATTCATAAACCAGCCATGACTGGCGACGATGGATTGCCCAGTAAAGACATTGCTTGGGAATGCTGCTAAAAACAAAGCCAGCTGGGCAATATCATCGACTGTGGTAAACGCTTTATCGACGGTATTGACCAGCATAATGTCATTCACCACTGACTCTTCACTGATGCCTTTTTCGGCGGCTTGTTCGGGGATTTGTTTTTCGACCAGTGGGGTTTTGACAAACCCTGGGCAGATCACATGTGCGCGCACATTATGCTCAGCACCTTCTTTGGCCAGTACGCGGCACAGTCCTAGCAGGCCGTGCTTGGCAGTGACGTAAGGTGCTTTATAAAGTGACGCTTCATGCGAGTGTACTGAGCCCATGTAGATGACCGTGCCGCCCTTATTGCCTTTATACATGTGCTTAATCGCGGCTTTAGTGGTCAAAAAAGCGCCATCTAAGTGAATAGCGAGCATTTTTTTCCAGTCATCAAACGTCATTTTATGGATAGGATCGATAATTTGGATACCAGCATTAGACACCAAAATATCAATAGCGCCAAAGGTATCAACCAATTTCTGTACACCTTCGTTTACCGCATCTTCAGAGGTCACATCCATCGCAATCGCAAGAGCACGCCCGCCAGCTGCTTCAATGGCATCAGCCGTTTGCTGGGCGGCGGCCAGATTGATATCAGCAATACCAACCGCGGCGCCTGCCTTGGCATAGGTTTCGGCAATATCGCGTCCGATACCACTTGCGGCGCCTGTGACTAAGGCCACTTTGCCTGTCAAATCTTGTTGTAATTGGGTCGCCATATGCGATCATCCTTTATCAGTTGGCTGTGTTCAGTCTTTGTTGGCCGCCGTTATTGCACAATGCTCACTGGGGTTTTTTCTTGTAGCTCCTCAAAGCTGACACCCTCTGCCAACTCCACCAGCTTTAGGCCATCATGGGTGACATCTAATACCGCAAGCTCGGTGATGATACGGTCGACCACGCCTTTGCCTGTCAAGGGTAGCGCGCATTCTGCAAGGATTTTTGGCTCGCCGTGTTTGTTGACTTGCTCCATCAGCACAATCACCCGCTGCACACCAGCCACCAAATCCATCGCGCCGCCCATGCCTTTGACCATTTTTTTAGGGATCATCCAGTTGGCCAAATCCCCTTTTTCTGACACTTCCATCGCGCCGAGTATCGCCAGATTGACATGACCACCTCGAATCATCGCACGGCGCCCGGCTCTGCGGTCACCGTTTGCTTGCCCGCATTAATCAAATCGGCATCGACATTCTCCGCCGTTGGAAACTCGCCAATACCTAATAGGCCGTTTTCAGACTGTAGCCAGACATCCACCCCTTCAGGAATATAGTTGGCCACGAGGGTCGGTAATCCAATGCCCAAGTTTACATAATAGCCGTCTTGCAACTCTTGTGCGGCACGCTGTGCCATCTGCTCTCTTGTCCATGCCATGGTGATTTCCTTATTTTTATAACCACTCCAAGAAATATGATTAGCGGCATCAAACTCGCTTAGTCTACAAAATGTAGCACTTAGGGTTATCTTACTTGCTGCTCAATTTTTAGAAGTAGTATTACAATATTCTATTATTAACGTCATTTTTAAAAGGTTTGGGTAAAACCACTAACTAAGCACTCTTGGCGGCTTTAGTGGTGGTTTTTTCGATACGTTTTTCAGGGTTATCATTTAAGACGATACGCTGCACAAAGATACCGGGCAGATGTACTTCATCAGGGTCAAGAGTACCGGTCTCGACGATTTCTTCGACCTCAACGATGGTCACTTTGCCCGCCATCGCACAATCCGGGTTGAAGTTACGAGCGGTTTTATTAAAGATTAAATTGCCCGCCTTATCGGCCTTTTGCGCTTTAATCAATGCCACATCGGCGCGCAGTGAATGCTCTAACACATAAGTACGACCGTCAAACTCACGGGTTTCTTTGCCTTCAGCGACCAGCGTACCAACGCCTGTGGCGGTATAAAATGCAGGAATGCCTGCACCGCCTGAGCGCAGTTTTTCGGCTAAGGTGCCTTGCGGCGTCAGCTCAACTTCAAGCTCACCTGCCAAATACTGACGCTCAAACTCTTTGTTTTCGCCGACGTAAGATGAAATCATTTTTTTAATTTGACGGGTTTGTAGTAGTAATCCTAAACCGAAGTCATCGACACCGGCGTTGTTACTGATACAGGTCAAATCCTTAACTCCGCTATCACGCAATGCTTCGATTAACGCTTCAGGAATACCGCACAGACCAAACCCGCCAATAGCAAGCGTCTGCCCATCACTGACGATGCCTTTTAGCGCCTCTTCGGCACTACTATATACTTTTGAGCGACTCATACTTATCTCCTTGCAAGTCTGTTTTTGTTATTAACGTCCATTATCTATCATGATTTATTTATTGTGCCAATCAATAGCGTATTGACTTTTTTAAATTTAAATCAATACATTTTATATCGATATATCATATATCAAATACTTATGCTAACTTAACATATAATTCTCGTAGCGAGAAGACAATAACACTAGGAACGAATGAGACAGCACAGTAACGAGGTATGAGGCAAGTCAATATCATATTATTCTAGATTAATATTTGATAAAAAATCAAAAATTACATATTTTGATTAATTTTATTGACCTACATAAACATGCCCTGCATACTCGCTGATTGAACTTTGCCAAGGAGGGCGATTATGTTTAGCACATTTGCTATTGTCATTACGTTATTATTATTGATGTTCTTTGCTTATCGCGGCTATTCAGTGCTGATATTAGCACCGATTATGGCGACGCTGGCCGTATTACTGTCGGGCGACTTTCTTAGCAGTATTCCGGCTTATACCGATGTGTTTATGAGCGCGTTAAGTGGGTTTTTGCTTAAGTTTTTCCCCATATTTTTGCTAGGTGCGTTATTTGGGCGCTTAATGGCAGACTCAGGCGCGGCGACAGCGATTGCCAATACTGTGGTCGAAAAACTCGGTGCCAACAAAGCCATTCTCGCGGTCATCTTAGTCTGCGCTATCTTGACCTACGGCGGTGTGTCGTTGTTTGTTGTGGCCTTTGCCATCTATCCAATCGCCAAGGATTTATTTAAGGCTGCAGATGTACCCAAGCGCTTGATTCCAGCAGCGATTGCGCTTGGCTCCTTTACCTTTACCATGACAGCACTACCAGGCACGCCAGCCATTCAAAACGCTATCCCAATCCCATACTACAATACCAACGTTTTTGCCGCACCGATACTGGGTATCATCGGCGGTACCATTATGTTTGTCTGTGGCTGGCTATGGCTACAGACACGCGCCAAAAAAGCCAATGCCGCAGGTGAAGGCTATGGTCAACATGACGAAGCAGATGTGGGCGGTGTTGGTGCGGTTAAAAAAGAAGCCGAAACCCTCAGTACGCACCACACCTCATTTACCATTGCGATGATTCCGCTGGTGCTGGTCATCGCTCTAAACGCCGTTATGACCTATTTCATTTTTCCGTCAATGGACTTTAGCGGCTTACAAGCGCAGTTCCCTGATCTCAATATCGCAGGCTCGCTTGGCCTTTGGTCGATTATCATCTCATTGGTCGTTGCTTGTACGGTTTTGATTGTGCTGCGTATCGGTCATTGGAATAACCTACAAAAAACCATCAACCGTGGTACTTACGACTCGATGTTGCCGATTTTTAACACGGCATCGGAAGTGGGTTACGGCGCGGTAATTGCCTCACTCGCAGGCTTTCTTATCATTCGTGATAGCATCTTAAACCTAAACCCTGACAATCCTTTGATTTCAGAAGCCGTTGCTATGACCACGCTTGCGGGTATCACTGGCTCCTCGTCTGGTGGCTTGAGTATCGCTCTCTCAACCTTGGGTGAGGACTATCTTAGAATGGCAGTCAATGCTGGTATCGACCCTGAGCTGATGCACCGTGTGGCGGTCATGGCGGCGGGTGGTCTGGATACCTTGCCGCACAGTGGCGCGGTCATCACCTTGCTGGCGATTTGTGGCTTGACTCACAAGCAGTCGTATCTCAACCTAGCCATGGTCACCATCGTGATTCCGCTGATCGCAGTGGTCGCTATCATCATCTTAGGGACGATGTTTGGTTCTTTTTGATCGCACCACTCGTCTAGCCTTAGCGCATCTCACTCTACAGTCGTTTATGGGTTTTTTATGTCAAAGCGATGCTGGTTTTTTATAAAGATTCAGCCATCACTTAGCGTTAATTACTAAGGAATATCACAAATTTGGCCGAATTACGGTATCATAGGCACACTTTTTAGACTTTTACTTATTTTAGAAGTTTTTAGCCTTGATAACGTCATCATCATACCTTTATAAACAGCGTGTGACGTTTGATAACCAACCCATTTATACAAAAATATAGGTGATAAAAGTGCGTGAGATTTTAGTAACCAGTGCGCTGCCCTACGCCAATGGCTACATCCATTTGGGGCACCTTGTAGAATACATTCAGACAGACATCTGGGTACGTGCCATGAAGGCGCAAGGCCATCAGGTCACTTATGTCTGTGCCGATGACGCGCACGGTACAGCCATTATGCTCAAAGCAGAAGCCAATGGCGTCACGCCAGAAGAGCAAATCGCCTCGGTCAAAGCCTCACACGAAGCAGACTTTGCAAAGTTTTTGATTGAATTTGACAACTACCACAGCACCCACTCAGAAGAAAACAAGCATTTCTCAGAGCTGATTTATCGTCGTCTAAATAACGCCGGCCACATCAGCACAAAGGATGTCGAGCAATTGTTTGACCCCGAAAAACAGTTGTTTTTGGCCGATCGATTTGTCAAGGGAGAGTGCCCGGAATGCGCTAGCCCAGACCAATATGGTGATAACTGTGAAGTCTGCGGCACCACCTATGATGCCACCGAGCTAAAAAACCCCTATTCGACGTTGTCGGATGCCACGCCGGTACTCAAAACCTCAAAGCATTATTTCTTTGATTTGCCAGAATTTGAGCAGTTTTTAAAAGACTGGACCCGCAGTGATGAGCGTTTGCAAGTCTCGGTCGTCAATAAGCTGCAAGAATGGTTTGAAGCGGGGCTCACCAGCTGGGATATCTCTCGCGATGCACCGTATTTTGGTTTTCAGATACCCGATACCCCAAGCGATGAGCCAGACAAATACTTTTATGTATGGCTCGATGCGCCAGTGGGCTACATGGCCAGCTTTAAAAACCTATGCGACAAACGCGAAGGCAGCGATCAGGCGCTCGATTTTGACCGCTATTGGGCACAGGAAAATGAGCATAAAACCGAGGTGTATCACTTCATCGGTAAAGACATCGTGTATTTCCATGCACTATTTTGGCCTGCCATGCTAGCAGGCAGCGAGTTCCGCACGCCAACGGGCGTTTTTGCTCATGGTTTCTTAATGGTCAACGGCGAAAAAATGAGTAAGTCACGCGGCACCTTTATCAAAGCTGAGACTTATGCCGAGCACTTGCACACAGAGTATCTGCGTTATTACTTCGCCAGTAAGCTGTCGGATAAGGTCGAGGACATCAACCTTGATTTAGAAGATTTTATGCAAAAGGTCAACTCTGACTTGGTGGGTAAAGTGGTCAATATCGCCAGTCGCAGCGCCGGTTTTATCGTCAAAAAATACGACGGGATGCTCTCAGAGGTCTGCGCTGAGCCTGAGTTGTTAGAAGACATCACCAAAACAGGCGATGAGATTGCTGCTGCTTATGAAAACCGCGAGTTCTCCCGTGCCATGCGCCTTATCATGCAATGTGCGGACAAGGCCAACGAGTATATCGATGGCAAAAAACCATGGTCACTTGCCAAGCAAGAAGGCACTGAACAAGAGGTGCAAGACGTCTGCTCGGTGGCTATCAACATTTTCCGTCAGCTCATGGTTTATCTTGCGCCAGTATTGCCTGAGCTGACCGCCAATGCCAAAACGTTTTTGAACATTGACGATTTAAGCTTTGCCAGTCGTAATGAGTGGCTACTGGGTCATAAAATCAATAAATTCAAGCCCCTCATGCAGCGTATCGAAGAAAAAGACGTCACCGCCATGATCGAAGACTCCAAAGCATCGCTAACCCAGAGTGAATAACACGACTATATCGGTATCGAGGACTTTGCCAAGGTTGAGATGAAAGTGGCGCACGTGGTCGCGTGCAACCATGTCGAAGGCGCAGACAAACTATTGCAATTTACCCTAGATGTTGGTGAAGAAAAGCCACGCAACGTGTTTAGCGGCATTCGTAAGTTCTATGAGCCTGAGCAACTGACGGGTAAGAAGGTCATTTGCGTGACCAACCTTGCCCCGCGAAAGATGAAATTTGGCATCTCTGAGGGCATGATTTTGTCATCAGGCGATCCAAAAACTCAGCTAACAGTCGTTACGCTACCTGATAACTGTGTCATTGGTGATGTACTCGCATAAAAATATTAACTTAAGTAGTGGTGTAAGTGATAATTAAAGAAAGAACGAAAAAAAACGGTCTAAATAGACCGTTTTTTTATGGGTGGCTTAAAAGATTAAATCTCGCTGTTATCTACTCAAAACATCAATAATTTCCAACGTGTTATTAATTACTGTCACAATCTTATTGTCTGGCGTACGGATACGTACGTAACGGTCATCATAACGATCTAAAATAACAGAACGATCATAATCCCTTCTATCAATCTTGCCGACTACTTTATAACCGTATGTATCAAGGTCACGCTTGAATGACGCGTTGGGACTGGCATTGCGATACGCATTAATATTAGGGTGGGCTTTGCCATTATTTTGATAATTGTTATGGTTGTAATCTTTACTAATGTGAGCAAAGTTACCCTTGCCATTTCCATGACCGTGCCCATTACCATGATTGTCTTTTGCCATAGCAGGCAGGCAAATCAATGAGCTTGCCGTAATGCCAGCGATGGTTAATCGTTTTAGACTGGTCGTCTTCATAATGTTATCCTTAAAATATGCGTTTGAATAATAGTAATGATATGAATTTTGGACGCACCCTACTTCTCATATAAAAAATTTTTATATAAACATTAGCTTACGTTAATTATGAAGTCGGTTCGTAATAGATGCGTTGCTAGCTTGTATGCTTTTTGACTATCAGTTTATTGGATAAGACAATGCCTTAAGAGGCTAATTCTTATGGTTAAATACTCAAAACCACACTTATAACAGTGGTTACGACAATGCCTAATAGTCTTACTAAGTACGCCTATGACGAATGCGCTTTAATTTTTTATTGCGATAACTTACATTGCTGTCATAATATGGACGTAATAATCATGGATTGATTACTTTTATGTTCGCCCGTTATCTCAGCATGTACATAATATTGTCTCGGGTAACCTGCACTTCTTTAACCGACGAGCCAGAATAACATGACCTTTGCTACTACTTTACGCTTTAGCCTATATGGTGCCGCCATGAGCGCTGCCCTTGGACTACTGGGCTGCTCCCCGCCCCCGCCGCCGATAGTGCTGGTACTGATGCCGATAAACCTGCCAAGACCTTGGCCATCACCCAGATCGTCGAACATCCATCGCTAGATGAGATGCGCCGCGGTATCATTGATGAGCTGGCTGATAATGGCTACATCGAAGGTCAAAACCTCACAGTAAACTTCCAAAGTGCGCAGGGTAATACTGCTACCGCAGGGCAAATCGCCAAACAGTTTGCCGGCGACAACCCTGATGCCATCGTCGCCATATCGACGCCCTCGGCACAGTCAGTGGTGGCCTCTACCAAAACCGTCCCTGTGATTTATACCGCCATCTCAGACCCTGTGGCGGCGAAACTCATCGACGCCAATGACGTGCCTATCCAGTCAAATGTCACTGGCCTATCAAGTGAGCTGCCTATCGAGCCGCAACTGGACAATATCAAAAAAATCGTCCCCGATGCCAAAACCATCGGCTATGTCTATAGCCCAGGTGAAGTCAACTCTGTGGTGGTGCTCGATCAGCTCAAAAAAGCCGCGCCAAATTATGGCCTTACCATCTTAGATGTCACGGCCAATCGCCCAACCGATGTCGCCATGGCAACGCGCAGCCTCTCAGGTCGTGCCGATGTCATTTATACCTCGCTTGACAACAACGTGGTATCCGCCTTTGAAGCCATGGCAGGCGCAGCCAACGAGCTGGATATTCCGGTGATTGCTTCGGACGAGTTTAGCGTACGACGCGGCGCGACCGCCGCACTTGGGGTCAATGATTATGATTTTGGTCGTACCACAGGCAAGATGGTCTATCGCGTGCTAAATGGTGAAGCCGTGAGCGCCATCAAGCCTGAGGTCATGAATACCTTAACCTTGTACGCCAGTCCAAAGCATGCCGCTGAGCAAGGCGTAAGCTTGAGTGAGAATTTGCTAAAAAACGCCATCAATATCGACAAAAAGGCACAAGCCACTGCACAGTAGTCATAGGGCGTGTGATGCAGTAATTGTATGACACAGTCAACTGACGTTATCCTTTACCCATTTATTAAATAATGTACGGACACATTATTATTTTCAGGAGTGAGAGCTATGTTTTATCAAAACCGTTTTGGTCATTTCAACTTCCGTAAGGCGCTGTTATTAGGCGGCGTTTGTACTGCGATCTTAACTGGCTGTAATCAGACAGCCCAAGATACCGACAGTGCCGATGGTGCGGCAGACAGTACCGCCACGCAAATGAAAACGGTCGCCATTACCGCCATTGTCGAGCATCCTGCCTTAGATGACGTACGTAAAGGCGTGATCGACGAGCTCGATGAAGCAGGTTTTAAAGACGGTGAAAACCTAACGGTTAACTTTCAAAGCGCACAAGGCAATACGGCAACAGCCGGACAGATCGCCAAGCAGTTTGTCGCTGATGAGCCAGACGCTATCGTCGCGATCGCCACCCCATCCGCTCAGTCTGTTGCGGCAGCGACCAGCACCATTCCGATGGTGTTTTCGGCTGTGACTGACCCTATCGCCGCCAAGCTAGTACCGAAACTTGATGGCTCAGGCACCAACGTCACTGGCGCATCAGATGCGCTACCCTATGAGCCGCAAATCGAGCTGATGCGTCAGATCATCCCAGACCTAAAAAACGTCGGTTACGTCTATAGCCCAGGTGAAGTCAACTCAACCATCATCCTAAAAAACCTAAAAGAAAAGCTGACGCCACTTGGTATCAATGTGCATGAAGCGCCAGCACAGCGTAGTAACGACATCGCCATGGCCGCCCGCAGTCTTGAGGGTAAGGTGGATATGATCTACACCTCAACCGATAACAACGTGGTGTCGGCTTATGAGTCGCTATACCAAATCGCCAAAGAAAGTAAGATTCCGCTGATTGCCTCAGACACCAGCTCAGTCGAGCGCGGTGCGGTGGCGGCGTTGGGCGTCAACTACTACGATCTTGGCCGCGAAACTGGCAAAATCGTTGTGCGTATCTTAAATGGTGAAAAAGCCGGCGCTATCCCTGTCTATACGCCGCAAGCGCTAGATTTGTATGTCAGTCCAAAACATGCGACTGAAGAAGGCATTACTTTGTCACAAGCGGTTATCGATAATGCCAAAGAAGTGATAGAATAACGACCTTTTATTTTTAACGTCACATAGCAGCGTCTATCTATCAGCAAAACCACCCAACAGACAGCGAGCGCTATTCATGGCTGTCTGTCGTTGGTTTTGTCCGATGGGGCTATATAATTAAAACCAAGGTAACTTATGATCGTTATTCATCGTGATATGTTTTGGTTTACCCTAACCGCAGATTGTTTAATCTGTTAAATTCACCGCTTAGCTGTTTGGCGTTTATATGAGTGTGGCAATCGCCGCGCATTTATGTGACTCTCACGCGCCGGACACTTGGTTATGACTTACTGATCTCTTATGTCTTTAATTGCTTTTTTTGGTGCGCTTGAAAGCGGTCTGATTTATGGCCTTGTTGCACTTGGCGTCCTGATCTCATTTCGTACGCTCGACTTTCCTGATCTGACGGCTGATGGCAGCTTTCCGCTCGGCGGCGCTGTCGCTGGTATCTCTATCGTTGCTGGTATCAACCCATGGCTAGCTTGCGCGTTTGGTATGCTCGCAGGATCAGTCGCAGGTATCGTCACGGCATGGCTCCACGTCAAGCTGGGTATCTTGCAGCTACTTGCCAGTATCTTGGTGATGGTCGCGCTATACTCTGTCAACTTGCGCATCATGGGTGCGCCAAACTTACCGCTCCTTGGTGAGACCACTGTATTTAGTAGCTTGGTAACCGATGGCAACGGCTATTGGATGCGCTGCTTGGTCATTGGGGTGGTGATCTTACTGGCCAAGCTGTTTTTAGATTGGTTTTATAACACTGAAACTGGCTTGTCGATGCGCGCCACAGGCTCCAACCTACGGATGGCACAAGCCCAAGGTATCAACACCTCATGGATGACCATCATCGGTATGGCCATATCCAATGGTCTAATCGCACTGGCAGGTGCTTTGTTTGTACAAACACAAGGCGGCGCGGACATCTCTATCGGTATCGGTACCATTGTCATTGGTCTAGCAGCCGTCATTATCGGTGAGACCATCATTCCTGCCAAGCGTATCTGGCTGATTACCTTTGCTGTTATCGTCGGGGCTGTACTATATAAACTGTTTATTCAGGTGGCGCTATCGAGCGATACACTACGTAGCATCGGCTTTGGTCCGCAGGATTTAAACCTAATCACCGCCCTACTGGTGGTACTGGCACTGGTACTACCAAAAGCCAAAACCAAGTTTTTATCTCGCAAGGCTCGCGCTTAATAGTGGGTAAAGTAGCAATACAAGCTTGAAGTGACTGTCTTAAAGTGACAATAAGGAATAACGACTATGATGCAAGCCACAGATTTGCGGTTAACCTTTAACCCAGGCACCCCTATCGAAAATCCGGCGCTACGCGGCATCAATCTCAACATTGCAGATGGTGAGTTTGTGACGGTGATTGGTACCAATGGTGCTGGTAAATCCACGTTTTTGAATGCTGTCAGTGGTACCACACGTGTCGATAGTGGCTCAATCTTACTCAATGGTATTGATGTCACCAAAAAAACCGCGCATCAGCGCGCGCACTGGGTCGCTCGCGTGTTTCAAGACCCGATGGCGGGCACCTGCGAGGCGCTCACTATCGAAGAAAACATGGCACTGGCGTACAAACGTGGCGGCAAGCGTGGGTTGAGCTTTGCCTTAAACCAAAATAACCGTGATTTGTTTCGCGAAAAGCTGTCCGTACTTAAACTGGGATTAGAAAACCGCTTAACTGACCGCATGGGATTGCTATCAGGCGGGCAACGTCAGGCAGTTAGCCTCCTGATGGCCTCGCTCCAGCCTTCCAAAATCTTATTACTAGATGAACATACGGCCGCGCTTGACCCGAAGACAGCAGCGTTTGTCTTGGAGCTGACTGATAAGATCGTCACAGACAATAGCCTCACGACGATGATGGTCACCCACTCTATGCAGCAGGCGCTGGCGCACGGCACGCGCACGGTGATGCTACATCAAGGCCAAGTGGTCTTAGATGTTGCAGGAGACACTCGTCGCGGCATGACCGTCCATGACCTGCTCGATATGTTCGAGCAAACCCGTGGTGAAAAGGTCGAAGACGATAGCTTAATTTTGAGCTAGATTGTCTCAACTTATTGACTCTCAAAAAGCAGACATTACTGTTTCTGATTGCTTCTAAAACCTTTAAGAAAACGCGCTTTTCTTAAAGGTTTTTTGTTATCTATGGTTACTACTGCTACACACGGTACAGCGGGCATTATATAGTGATGAAACACCACCATTATGCCGCCATTTATCGATGAGGTCTGTCATGCGCAAAATTCCTGTTTACTCCCACCCTGCTGCAGGTTGGCCTGCGCTGATCTCCTCGACTCAAAAACTGATGGATTATCAAACCTTTTTACGCGGTAGTGTCAGCGTCCTAAAAAGCAATCAGCCTCAAGGCGGATTTGACTGCCCAGGCTGCGCGTGGCCAGACCATAAGTCACATAAGCGCATCGACGTCTGCGAAAACGGCATCAAAGTCATCGCCAGCGAAACCATGACGAAAAAGTCGGATGCACAATTTTTTGCGCGGCATACCGTCACCGAGCTGCAAGGCTGGTCGGGCTATGAGCTTGAGCATAGCGGGCGCTTATCAGAACCTTTATATTACGACGCCGTGCAAGATCGCTATGTACCGATTTCTTGGGAGGCCGCTTATCAGTGTATCGCTGAGCAATTAGGTCAACTTGACTCACCAGATGAGGCGTTATTTTATACCTCAGGGCGCGTGACCAACGAGCCGGCCTTTATGTATCAGCTGTTTGTTCGCAGCTTTGGCACCAATAATTTGCCTGACTGCTCAAACATGTGTCATGAGCCGACCTCAGTGATGCTCGGTAAACAGCTAGGCGTCGGCAAAGCGACAGTCATGCTAGAGGATTTTGAGCAAGCCAAGCTCATATTGATGTTTGGTCAAAACCCTGCCACCAACCATCCGCGCATGCTCGAGATGCTCGCTCATGCCCATGAGCAAGGCTGCCAAATCCTCTCGATAAACCCCATGCGCGAGCAAGGCTTAAGTAAGTTTCGAAACCCACAAAAACCCACGCATATGGCAGCAGGCCAAAGCGACACCATGATCGATGAAGTCGTGCAAATCCAAATCGGCGGCGATGCGGCGCTGCTGACCGGCATTGCCAAATGGCTGATTGAGAATAATAAAATTAATACCGATTTTATTACAACGCATACCTCAGGGTTCGAGCCATTAAAACAATGGCTGACCGAGCAATCATGGACGGATATCGAGCAAGGCTGCGGTATCGCTCAGACAGAGATTATCAGGCTTGCTAAGTTGGTCGCCGATAGTCCAGCGACCATTTGCACATGGGGTATGGGCATCACTCAGCATGTACAAGGCGATGACAATGTAGCGATGATTACCAATCTATTATTATTGATGGGTATGATTGGCATTGAGGGCGCAGGCGCATCTCCTGTGCGTGGACACTCTAACGTACAAGGCGATCGCACCATGGGTATCCATGAACGCCCGAGTAAAACCTTATTAGACAGTCTAGAGCGCGTCTTTGAGCGCCCTATGCCAAAAGAGCATGGCTATGATGTCGTCACAGGCGCCAAAGCACTTATCGAAGGTAAATTAAAAGTGTTTATGGGTATGGGAGGCAATTACGCGGTCGCCGCACCTGACACCAGCGCTATCGAGCAAGCATTAACCACCACTCAGCTCAACATATTTGTCGGTACTAAGCTCAATGAAACCATGCTCTACCCCGGGGTGCACAACCTAATACTGCCTTGTCTAGGGCGTACTGAGCGTATCGTGACGGCCAAAGGTGAGCAGTTTGCAACGATTGAAGATTCAATGTGTCAGATAGTTCCAACCCAAGGTAAGCTTAAACCTGTGAGTGATACCTTAAAGTCTGAGGCAAAGATTATAGCGGAGCTTGCAACACATGTACTTGGTGCTGACTCCTCTATTCCTTGGCTTGCCATGAGCGAAGATTTTGATCTCATTCGAGACTATATCGCCCAAGTGATTGACGGCTTTGAGAACTTCAACACGCGCATTCGGGCAGCCGAGCGCGGTTTTCATTTATACCATCCAGCGCGCCACCGCGTGTGGAATACAGACAGTGGTAAAGCACAGTTTATCGTGCCGCAATACCCCATCACTTATGTCGCAGCCCAAATGGCCAACACCGCCGCTGCCTTAAATGATGGCTTCAAACTCTCTGGCAATAACAGCGCCCAAGGGATCGAACAAAAAATTTGGCAATTGACCAGTGTACGTAGTCACGATCAATTTAACACCATGATTTTTGGCTATAACGATCGCTATCGCCAGACCAACCGCCGCGACGTGCTATTTATGCATCCAGATGAGATGAGTCGCCTAGGCTGGCAAAAAGGAGATCAGGTGATGGTATCGCGGCACGCCAGCAGCTCAAGCCACACAGCGCATAAAAACAAGCCGCGCGTACTAGGGCCGCTCATATTGACTGAGATGGATATCGCCGCCAATGCCGTCGCCGCCTATTATCCTGAATGTAACGACCTGTTTGATTTGGATACCCATGCGCCAGACTCGCACATACCTGCCTACAAATCGACGACCGTGATCTTAGAACGTGTGAATACAAGTGTTCAGACAGCCGAACCTGTATAAGTGGTGATGATCACTGAAAGTAATTTTGAGCAAAGTGAGCCCTCTAGCAAAATGGCTATGATGGCAGAGACAACTGAAACTAGAGTGATTATGACTGAGATATCTGAGGATAATGATAATGGCGCAGCCGAGACAATGCTCGCTCGCAAACATTTAGCGCAGAAGCATTATTACCCATCGGACAAGGCTCATGGAGCCGATATACCTCAAAGCTGTATTGAGTCTCAAACCACCAGTTTGGCAGTGGAAGCAGCTGTCGCTATTGTTATCAATGGGATTCATTATGCGGTACTGATGGCCAGCCCTCATCAGTTAGAGTATTTGGCGGTTGGGTTCTTATTTAGCGAGGGCTTGATTCAGCACAGTCATGAGTTGCTTGATTGGGAAGTAACTCACCTTACGGATATTGCCAGCTACCAAAAGTTTGCTCAATCCTTAAACGATGGGGATCTTGAATCTGCTTCCATTGAACAACGCTTAGAGCAATTTCAAGATTATGATATCTATGTCGTAGAGCTGGTGCTAAACCAGCGCTGCCATCAGCGCATCCAAGCCCAAAAGCGCCAACTGGCGGGACGAACGGGCTGCGGTATGTGCGGCATCACGGGGCTGACACAAGCCCTACCTGATTTGAGCGCTTATACGCAAGATAGCCAACCAATTCAGGCAGCCTGCCCGCGTCTGGATTATCTATTGGATATGCGCCAGCAAATCACTGCCATGCAGCATACCCATCAGCTGACAGGGGCGGTACACGCTGCAGCGACCCTGCATGACGAGCAGCTGTATTTGTTTGAAGATGTTGGCCGCCACAATGCACTCGACAAATTAATCGGTTGGCAACTGCGACAAAAAGTAGAAGTTGATTGCGTACTCATGACCTCACGATTATCGATTGAGTTGGTACAAAAATCGATTCGGGGGCGTATCCCTTGGCTCGTTGGCATGTCTGCGCCCACCAGTACGGCCGTACGGGTCGCCCAGCGCTATGGTTTGGGACTGGCTGGGTTTTTGCGTGACAATAGAGTCACCTACTACACTGGCATTTGATGAGTATTGCCTAACCACATTTTCTAAATCCTGTCGTTATCATCGATTCGTTTACTTTGATACCCTCACAAACACCTTTTCATAAACCCCATTTGTCAATGCCATTTTTCTTGAGGTCTGCCTCTGCCTTTTGGTCATTTATGACAGATAACTGACCGATAGATTTGAGCTTCACGGCAGAATAGGGTACCCTTAGTGCACGAGTATGTTACACATAGTTAACATAGCTGTAGTTTTATTTATAAATACTGAGCCTATGGTGCGATGCATCAGGGTTGTAGCGTGTTTGATACTTAACTACAGGTAATGCGTCAATTACCTAATCATGGGCAAAAATTCGCTCATGCTTGGGTATATTTCAGCCGGCTATACATAATATTAGCCGATAAAGCTGTCTACACTTAGCACCGTCATCAGCAGATGGCTGAGTGCTTATCCATAATTTTGCTGTAGATACCTGCCTTGTCAGCGCTCTATAGCAGCCAGCTACTATCAAGTATGACCACTTGACAGCGTGATGGACTATCCATCAACAGACGCATGCTGATGACTGCCCTGCGATTTTTGTGAGACGTGGCTCACTGTTGCATGTGATTTTTTTAAATGACGTACAACAGTGAGTGACCGGCATGATGTCAATGGACAGTTGTCATTTACAGGTTGCAGGATCTACTCTTAAAACACCAAGTGCGCCAGCGTGCTGCATTTGGGTCGGCGCTGACCGCTTTTTATGACGGCCAATTGTTAGCACTGTGTGATGCCTCTACATAAGCATTTTATGGGCTTTATTACATTCTTAATATTTTTGGATAAATTATACTATTAAACTTTTATTTATGTAAAATAATCGCGAGGTATGAATTTGAAAACTGAGTCACTGTTCCAATTTTCATCGTTAACCATTATTTTATTGTTGTTAGCGTTTTATGGCGGCACGTATTTGTTGTCATTGATGATCAAAAAAGACAAAGAAACCACTTCAGGATTTATGGTGGCAGGCCACGGCGTCGGCTTTGGCATGGGTGCTGCTAGTATGACCGCTACTTGGATTTGGGCGGCATCGTTTTATGCGGCGGCGACCTCTGGCTACAAGTATGGCGTATCAGGGCCGATACATTACGGCTTTTGGGGCGCGCTGATGATCTTATTCATCTATCCTTTTGGTATGCGCTTTCGTGAGCTTGCACCCGATGGTCATACCTTAGGTGAGCTTATCCACGCCCGCCATGGCTCATCAAGCCAATTAATTTTAGCCATATCCAACCTTATGGGCAGCTTAATTAGCTTGATGGTCAACTTTACTGCAGCTGGGGCGTTGGTGTCGGTATTATCGCCATTATCGTTTCAGACCGGTGTACTTATCGCGGGTATCGGAGTGCTAAGCTACACCCTAACCTCAGGGTTTCGCGCTTCCGTCTTTACAGACTTTGCGCAATTGGTCGCTTTGATGGCCATCGGTATTGTCATTATTCCAGCGGTACTGTTTGCGATGGGTGGGCCACAAGTCATGGTCGATGGCCTCTCTAACCTCACGCTGGAACAGCAGGATTTCTTTTCATCCGAAGCGTTTTTTCAGCAAGGAGCGCCCTATTTTGTCGCTGTACTTGCTTATGCGATTGGTAACCAAACCATCACGCAGCGCTTGTTTGCGATCGATAAGACTAAGATTAAACAGACCTTTATTACCGCCACGGTCGGCTATGCTGGTATCGTCATCGGTCTTGGTATGATCGGATTGATGGCTTTGACCATCGGTATCGAGCCGCTAAATGGCGATATGAATAATCTGATTCCGCAGATGGTCAGCACTTACTTGCACCCTGTATTTATCGCCTTGTTCTTTATCTTGGTCATTGGCTCACTATCATCGACAGCCGACTCAGATTTGTCGGCCTTATCGACCATTATGATGGCGGATGTGTATGGCAAAAACATTGCCAAAGGCCGCGTCAAGCCTAAAACCATGATGCTCGTTGGTCGTAGCACGATGATTATCGCCACCGCTGCCGGACTGATCTTTGCCAGCTTTAAGCTAGATATCTTGGTGATGTTGGTCTTTGTAGGGGCGCTGTGGGGCGCGATTGTTTTTCCGGTCATCGCCAGTGTGTTTTGGAACCGCGTGACCAATACCGCCTTTACCTCGGCGGTCATCGTCGGCCTGCTGCTATTCTGTGTGGTACGCTTTGAGCTGCTACCGATGACAGGCTTTACTGCCCTTTTCTTTGAAATACTGGCCAGTGTGGGCGCCGCAGTCGTGATTGGACTGATGGTCTTTGGCTTTTTGGGTCGTAAAATCGGCATGGTAGCGGCAGCGATCACGCTGGTACTGATGCTCATTTTTGCCACAGGCTTCTTACATCAGTACATGGTACTACTGGCCTCACTAACGGCCTATGGTGCCAGCACCATCGTTTGTATCATCGTTAGCCTCATGGGTGATGAACACTTTGATTTTGCTTTAATCAATCAACGTGTCGGCGATTATGATAAAAAAGCCAAGGCATCGACCTCTGAGCTTTCATAAACACAGGTAGCGAGCACCGCTTGCGGGTTTGGCAGTTGGTCAATATGTGACCAGCTGCACAGGCAACCCTTCATAAATACTATAAGGAGATATCATGGACAACGTCTTTATCTACGGCTTATATATTTTAATTTGGCCAGCCATTACGCTCGGCGTGCTGGTATTGATTTGTACCGCGACTTATCGCGATATCAAACGAGCCAAACGTAATAACGAAGAGATATTATAAAAGTATATACTCAATGATCAGTACTCTCATCAGTGAGTCCGGCTCGCTGATGAGCCTGAATACGCAAAAAACTCATAAAAAAGCACTAAAATCAGCACAAGTGAGCATATAAGCTATTTTTAGCCAAAAAATGACTTGTAATTTAAATTATTTTTGCTAATATAGTCCACCTTGATTGGCTGGATGGCAGAGTGGTCATGCAGCGGACTGCAACTCCGTTAACGCCGGTTCGATTCCGACTCCAGCCTCCAATTATTTATTAACGTCACGTTAATTTAGGCTTGCATTATCAGCATAACCGCTTATAATAGCGACCACTTATCTTACTAGCGAAAAGCACTATCAACGCTTTTTAATGTATAGATAACACAAGTTTTGCCCGGGTGGTGAAATTGGTAGACACAAGGGATTTAAAATCCCTCGCTCTAACGAGCGTGCCGGTTCAAGTCCGGCTCCGGGTACCATTACATAGTTCTATGCTATCTCATAGAGTAGCCAAAGCCCCTGATATCAGGGGCTTTGCTGTATCTGGCGTCCTATACTGTCTTTTAATATCTATCCCAATCCATGCATCTGATGTACACTACTATGTACACTGGAATTTAAATGTACATTGGGTGGCAGTCATGGGAACACGCAAGCCAATCAGCTCTGATCGCAGCATCAGCAGTCACAAGGCCGAAGACAAAGAATATCTAGTCTCTGTTAAACACCATCCGATGCTATATTTGATGGTCAGACCCAATGGTACTAAGTCGTGGCTTTATCGCTATAAGTCCCCTACCTTATCTAAAAATAAACGTATCTCACTGGGTGTCTACCCAAGTGTGTCGTTTGCGCGTGCCTGTGAGATGTGGCGTGACTATGAAGAACTGCTTAGCCGTAATATTGACCCAAAAGACCATCGTGAAGAAGAAAAGAAAACACTGTTAAGCAATTCTAACAATAGCTTTAATCGTTTTGCTTGGGAGTATTTTGATAGCTTAGATCAAACTCAAAAGAGTAATACGCTTATTCGTAAAAGAGGTCGGCTTGAGCTGCTTTGTTCCTACATTGGTGATGAGCCGATTAGTGAGATCAGCTCGCCTAGAATGCTTGAGGTACTGTTAGACATTCAAGCTAAGACTTTGAATAAAGCTGGCAAGCCCACAGACAAGGCTGAGCGCTGCGCAGGTATTGCCAGTGACGTATTTGTCTATGCTGGCGCTCGCGGCTTTTGTACGAGCAATCCAGCCGCATTAATTAAGAGTCAACTGGCTAAATCAAGCTACGGTCATCGCCCTGCTATTACCAAACCTAAAGAATTAGCTAAACTACTACGTGATATAGAGACTATAGAAGGTGATCCAAATACGATAAACTCCCTTAGGCTATTAGCGCTTCTGTTTGTGCGTAATGGTGATCTAAGGCGCATGCGCTGGACTGATCTAGATCTAGAGGCTGGGAGGTGGCGGTTGAAGCCATTGAAGGGACAAGGCAAGGTGAACATGGTCAAGGACATGGTCGTGCCCCTACCGCGTCAGGCAGTGTCTATCTTACGCGCGCAGCAGCAAATCAATGGTCATACTAAATTCGTCTTCTACAGTGAAACAGCAAAAAAGCATCAGATCATATCTGATGCGACGGCTAATAAGCGTTTAAAGGATTTAGGCTATAAAGACATACATTGCGCTCATGGCTTTAGAGCGACAGCGAAGACGATCTTACAAGAGCAGTTAAAGTATCCGCTTGTGCTTGTAGAGATGGCATTGGGTCATACGACTAAAGATCCTAATGGTACAGCGTACGGTCGATTTGAGTATATTGATGATCGTAGCGAGATGATGCAGAAATGGGCGGACTATTTAGATGCTTTGCGTGAAGGTAGAGATACGGCAGAGCTTAGGGCGGATGGGCAAACAAAAACTGATTCTTCCGTTCAGCTTCAGGCATTGATTGATCAGCTAGGAGAGGATAAGGTGCTTGCAATGCTTAGTAGTAAAGTCTCAGACTAAGATTTGAAAACTTATTGAGCAATATACTATCTACCAAAAAGGCTAAATGACTGATTTAGACACATAGGTTAATTTAAAGAACGTTTCTAATAGTATCTATTACAATAATAATTGGGATTATCCTCTTATGTTAGACCAATCCTTTATGGAAGCTTACCATTGAACCAATGATCAGTTTGGTAATGCTTTACTCAACATCCATAAAATATTGTCTCAAACTGCCTCTTTTTTGTAGCCATTTGCGCCAGCTAGTGGACTATTTATAATGGTTTGGAGTTCATTAGGTAAAATGAAAAAAATTCTATTAGTTATGATTTTTGCAACTGTTTCCAATGTGGGCCATGCTGAATCAGAGCTAGATGATTTATTAAAATATGCTGGTATTGTCGACGCAGACTATGTTTATACAGATACTAAGTTAGCGGCGGAGTTTTTTCGCTTATCAACCAATCAGTACGCTCAATCTTTGCCAATGAACATAAATAGCTATATCCAAATTGAAAGCGCTATGATGACCCCGCACTTTGGTAATTTTGAGGCCATTTACACAGTACCGTTTGATGCCACTGAAAGAAAAGCAGTTATACAAGAATTATCCTCAATGGAAGCACTCCAAATAGCTTGTATTGATTACTACATACCTAACGACTTTATGTTGGCGAACAATTACACATTGGTTTATTCCTACTCTGATCAAAATTACCGACCGCTTGCTAAAGTTACCATGAATATAGACAGCTGCTATGAAGCATTAAACCAATAATTTAATAAAGAATAATCAAAAACTCATTTAAGGAAACACCCTGACATGGCTGCAACTCCTATCTCCCCTATCAGTCAAGCTGAGATCAACAAAGCAGTTTGGGATGCCTGCGATACCTTTCGTGGTGTGATCAGCGCCGATACTTATAAAGACTTTATTTTGACCATGCTGTTTTTGAAGTATCTATCGGACGTGTACCGTGATGAATACAACAGCCTAATGGATGAGTATGGCGATGCCGATTTGGTCAAAGAGCTGATGAGCAACCAGCGCTTTGTGTTGCCCGATGGTGCCAGCTTTTGGGATTTATACGAGCAGCGTCATCAGCCGGGCAATGGTCAGCGTATCGATGAAGCGCTACATGCGATAGAGGAAGCCAACGGTAATAAGCTGAAAAACGTGTTTCAAGACATCAGCTTTAACACCGACCGCTTGGGTAATGAGAAGAAGAAAAACGAGCTACTGCGGCATTTGCTTGAAGACTACGGCAAAGAGGTGATGAATCTAAGTCCGTCACGGGTCGGTAGCCTTGATGTGATTGGTAATGCCTATGAGTATCTGATTAAGCACTTCGCAGCAGATGCGGGCGCTAGTGCGGGCGAGTTCTATACCCCGCCTGAGGTGTCGAGCCTGCTCGCGACTATTCTAAACCCCGTCGCTGGTGATGCAATATGCGACCCAGCCTGTGGTTCAGGTTCTCTGCTCATCAAATGCGGGGCGATGGCGCGCAAAAACTCAGGCAGCAAAAACTATGAGCTGTTTGGGCAAGAGGCGATTGGCTCGACGTGGGCACTGGCAAAGATGAATATGTTCCTTCATGGTGAAGACAACCACCGTATCGAATGGGGCGATACCTTGCGTCATCCGCTGCTGCTTGATGATAAAGGCTCGCTACTGCGCTTTGATGTGGTGACTGCCAACCCACCGTTTTCGCTAAGTAAATGGGGTTATGAAGATGCCGCCGATGATGAGCATGGTCGCTTTCATCGTGGCTTGCCGCCTAAGACTAAAGGCGATTATGCGTTTATCACGCATATGATTGAAACGCTCAAGAACGACACCGGTCGTATGGGCGTGGTGGTGCCGCATGGCGTGTTGTTCCGTGGCTCAAGTGAGGGCAAAATCCGTCAGCAGCTCATTGAAGAGAACCTGCTCGATACGGTGATTGGCTTACCGGAAAAGCTGTTCTTTGGGACGGGGATTCCTGCGGCGATATTGGTATTTAAGAAGAATAAATCAGACGATACGGTACTGTTTATCGATGCCAGTTCGGATTATGAATCCGGCTCAAACCAAAACAAGCTAACCGATGAGAATTTGGCAAAAATCATTGAGACTTATAACAACCGCGCGTTTGTCGATAAGTATGCCTATGTTGCCAGCCTTGATGAGATTAAGGAGAACGACTTTAACTTAAACATTCCCCGTTATGTCGATACCTTTGAGCCTGAGGCAGAAATTGACCTTGTGGCGGTACGTGAGGAACGTTTGGCATTAAAGGCAGAGCTTGCCAGCTTAGAGTCTGAGATGGAAAACTATCTTAAGGAGCTTGGTTATGGTGCCTGAGGGGTGGAAGATTAAATCCTTACAAGAAATTGCAACTATTTCTTCTGGAGGTACGCCTAGCCGTAGTAAGCCTAGTTACTGGGAGAACGGAACTATACCTTGGGTTACAACTGCGGAAGTCAATTATCAGACGATTATTGATACTGAACAGAAGATAACTAAAGAAGGGCTAGATAACTCATCTGCTAAGCTTTACCCAAAAGATACCATATTAATGGCAATGTACGGACAAGGTAAAACGCGTGGTCAAGTTGCAAAACTTGGTATTGAAGCTTCAACTAATCAAGCATGTGCCGCTATTCAGTTAAAAGATAATTTTAATGCGGGCTTTTATTATCAGCTTTTAGTCTCTCAATACAAAAGAATTCGTCATTTAGCTAATAGCGGAGGGCAAAAAAACCTCAGCTCTACTATTATTAAAGAAATTTTAGTGCCCACACCTCCCCTGCCCGAACAACAAAAAATTGCCAAAATCCTAACCACTTGGGATAAAGCGATTGATACTACTGAGCGTTTGATTGATAACAGCAAACAGCAGAAAAAAGCGTTAATGCAGCAGTTGTTGACTGGTAAAAAGCGTTTGCTTGATGATGAAGGGAAACGGTTTGAGGGTGAGTGGTTAACTAAAAAACTAGTAGATATCACAACTAGAATTCAAAGAAAATCTGATGGTAATGACCATCCAATTTTAACTATTTCATCTTTAAGTGGGTTTATGACTCAAAAAGAGCGTTATAGTCGTTTCATGGCTGGTGAAAGCTTAAAGAAATATGTTCTACTTAAAAATGGTGAGTTTGCTTATAACAAAGGAAACTCTAAAACATATCAGTTTGGCTGTATTTTCAAACTTGAAGATTTTGAGACGGGATTAGTACCTAATATCTATGTTTGTTTTAAAATCAATAACGGTTTATGTGAGGATTTTTACAAGTATCTGTTTGAAGCTGACTACTTAAAACCTCAACTCGGACGATTAGTAAATACTGGTGTTCGTAATGATGGCTTATTAAATATTAGACCTGACGAGTTTTTAAATACAACAGTACCTGTTCCTCCTATAGACGAACAACAAAAAATCGCTGCGGTATTAACCAATGCAAGCAGAGAAATCGAATTGCTGGAACAACAGCTTGCCGATTTGCAGCAAGAGAAAAAGGCGTTGATGCAGCAGCTTTTGACGGGTAAGAAGCGGGTGGTGGTTGATGGGTGAACAAAGCCTAATCTTGAGTAGGCTGGATTAAAAGCCATGCCTATAAACTAATATAATATTTAGAAGAGTCAAATAGTGAACGAAATTTTTGCAAGCATTATAACTTCTTTAGTAACTAGTGGGATTAGTATAGCAGTAGTAGTCCTTGGTCTATCAAGCTGGCTAGGAGGTGTTTGGTCAAAGAGGATAGATCGTCTAGAAAATGCTGAGATAGAGCTTAAAAAGCTTGAAAAGAAATCCACGATAGACAGCGAAGCGAGAAAAGAAAATGCAGAGATGCAAAAGCAATTAGATGAGTTAAAACACCAACATCAGAAGTTGTTAAATAAAGATCATGTAAACCACTCTATCGCTCAAGATACTTATGCTAAGTTCTTCTCGTCAAAAATGGATGCACATATAAAATTAGCAAATTTGAAAAGGAATTATTTATTATCTATTAAGGAGTTTGTTCATGACCCAGAAAATGGGCCACCTCTAAATCATGCTAGCACCTCTATTATGATAAGCATTAGAAATACTATTAATGAAAACTACATATATTTATCGAATAGCTTATTAGAAGTTTTTGAGATATGGAATGAAGAGTTTATAAAAATCGATAAGATTAATACTATTGATATTATGGAAAGATGGTCGGAGTTTTCAAGTATTGAAAGTAAATATGGTGCATCTGCATCTGATTTAGCAAACGAAGAAACTCAATTGACTTATCAGAAATTTATGGAAGATTATCCAGAACTATGGGATAGTATTTTAAATGTGATTGATAGCGATATCAAGGATTTACGAAGAAGGTATGATTTATAGATACATAGACTGGGTTAAAATTCAGCCTACGCAGGCAATCTAGTACACAAGTTATAGCAATAGTTAGTTTGATTTTGGAGTTTAAACATGGATGCAATTACTTTAGCAGGTAGCTTTGCCACCATGGTAGGCTTATTAGTATCATTTCAGTCTATTAGAGACGAAGCCAATATAAATGAATTTTTAGAATGGTTGCGAGAGAACAATAACGAAAACACGGCTATGATTATTGAAAATGATATTGAACTACAGAGACAGCTTTCAGTATTTATTAATCAAAACCATACCGAGGTGATGGCGCAACTTTCAATACTTAATAATTTAATGGTTTCAGTAGCAAGCCGTATGGACGGGTTAAGTGGTTTAGCATCAACCTTTAAGCTTAATAATGGTTTATCTGCACAAGCTATAGACGTATTGCGCCAGTTTGTAAACTCGAACAGCAAAAGTATGTACAGATGTGAGACTACAGATGGACGAGTTGATTACTTACTTATTGGTTCTACAAGTATAGAGTATGATGAAAGTCGATTCATAGATGACGATGTCCAGAATCTCGTTGATAACAAGCTTATTACAAAAAAAGCTTTATCTTCGAGCAATTTTTCATATGGTATCACGCGTCAAGCTGTCGTTTTCATAGAGTCTCTTAAAAGTGATATTTAAACTGAATTAAAATTAAGCTTATGTAAATCAGTTATTCACAAGACCACCATGCTGCTACGCCCTTTGGGTAACGCGCAAACTTAGCGGTTTTTCTTTGTTTAGGGGTAGTGTCAAATGATTATAGTTACGTTTCCACCGTCAGTGCTAAATTGCTTAAAAAATGAGATGCAGATTGAGATGGATCATTTCTTTAAGAAGTACGATAGTTTTAATGACAGATTTAAGGCAACAGCAAATGGATTGCTTATTAATATACTAATCGCTTCAAAAACATCTTCTTCATTTAGCAAAGATGTGATTTTTTATGAAGATGGAACTCATAAACAAAATGAATTTATAAACGCAATGTATAGCTGCTTTGAACAGTTGAATATCTTGAAAAAGCTAGACGCATATAAAGGTATCTATGAACATGAAAAGCGTGGCAAAAGTGGTTGGTTTCCTATAGTAGTAATACCTTCACCTGTAGATGATTATTCTGAACAACCGGCTGAGATAACTGTATATAGAGGATGTTCTTTAAAATCATTTGAAGATAATAGCTATAGGAATAGGCAGTCTTGGACTACTGACTTCGATACAGCAAAAGAATTTGCTTTTAACCGTTATGGATTTGATAAAAAAGATCGAGTTGTTATCACAACTACTGTAAGTAATTCTGATATTTTTTGGATAAGAGCTGGGGAAAGAGAAGTTGTTTTGAATCCAAGATTCACACCCTTATCGGATGTAATCAAATTAGATTATGAACAATGTAATCGAGACGGGCAGATATGACCAATCCCAGCATCAACTTCAAAGAAGAATTCAGCGCAAAAATCCCCGCCCTTACCCTACTGATGAATCTGGGCTATCGCTACCTCTCCCCTGAGGAATGCTTACAGCTACGCAGTCCTAAAAGCTCAAGTCTACAGACACCAGCCAATAGCAGCAATCAAGTGATGCTATTGCCTATACTGCGTGAGTTTTTAGCTGCTCAGACTTTTCCTTTTGAAGGTCAGCAGCATCATCTGTCTGACGCTGGTATTGACAAGATCATCAGCGAGCTAAACCCTGCGATGAACCTAGGGCTCACTCGTGCTAATGAGACGCTCTATGACGCCCTACTCTATGGCGTCAGCGTTACTGAATTTATCGAAGGCAAAAAGGCTTCACCAACTATTCAGCTTATTGACTGGCAGCATATTGAAAACAATGCCTATCACGTGACCGAAGAGATGGTCGTACAAAACGCTGATGCGACAGGCAACGTCATACCAGATATTGTCTGCTTTGTGAATGGGCTACCACTGGTAGTCATAGAAGCCAAACGCCCCGACTCAAACAACCCCCATCAATCCACCAATAGCCAAGCCATCTCGCAGCACATCCGCAATCAAGGTCAAAAGTACATTCCGCATCTGTTTACCTACAGTCAGCTGCTACTTGCTATCAATGGTCATGAAGGCTTGTACGGGACTTGCGGCACCCCTGAAAAGTTCTGGTCTAAATGGATTGAAGAAGAAATCAGCGAGCCTGAGTTTCATCAATTAAAAAACCAGCGCTTAGATGATCCTCAAATCGACCATTTGTTTGCACAGCGTAGCGCTGATGATAAACGTGAATATCAATCGCTGCTTGATGCTGGCGAGTTAGCCGTGACCGATCAAGACAGGCTAATCATAAGCTTACTGCGCCCAGATCGACTGCTGGACATGACCCGCTATTACACGCTGTTTGATAGTAAAGCAGGTAAAATCGTCGCGCGTTATCAGCAGGTTTTTGGTATTAAAGCCCTAGTTAAGCGCATCAGTAATTTTGACGAGCAAGGAAGCCGTGAGGGTGGCGTAATTTGGCATACCACAGGTAGTGGTAAGTCCTTTACCATGGTATTTTTATCCAAAGCGCTGATTTGGCTTGAGGATCTTGCCAAGTGCCGTGTGTTTGTCGTGACCGACCGAATAGACTTGGAGAATCAGATCGCCCGTACCTTTATCTCCGCCGGTGCGCTGAGTGATAAAGATCGCCGCCTAGCCAAAGCGCTATCGGGTAGAGATCTAGCCAAAAAGATCGGCAAGAGTAATGAGCGTATTGTGTTTTCTATCATCAATAAGTTTGGTGCAGCGGCGCAGTACGATGAGTTTTATAACCCTAGCGAGAATATCATTGTCTTGGTTGATGAAGGTCACCGCAGTCAAAACGGTGAGAACAATATCCGTATGCAGCAGGCTCTGCCTAATGCCGCCTTTATCGCCTTCACGGGTACACCGCTGCTTAAAGACGATAAGACCGAAAACAAATTTGGCACCATCATCCACTCCTATACCATGCAGCAAGCCGTAGCCGATAAAACGGTCACGCCCCTACTCTATGAAGAGCGTATCCCTGAGCTCAATACCAATGATGTCGCAATTGACAAATGGTTTGAGCGTATCACCCAAAAGCTCACCAGTGAGCAAAAAGCGGATCTTAAACGTAAGTTTTCTAAAAAAGGCCAAGTCTATCAAGTTGAAGGGCGTATAGAACTGATCGCCCATGATATCTCTGATCATTTTCAGAACTTCAAGCAGCAAGGCTTAAAAGGTCAGCTGGCTTGTGACTCAAAAGTATCTGCCATTCGCTACAAGCACGCTTTAGATGCCATTGGTAAGGTCAGCTCAGTCGTGGCTATGTCACCGCCTGACACCCGTGAAGGTCATGAAGTCGTCGATGCCGAGAGTAAAGACATCGTTCAAAACTGGTGGCAGGATAACGTCGCACCCAAATACGGTATGGACGATACCCAATATACCAAAGACATCATCGACGCTTTTGGTGAAGATGATGGCCCAGATATTATGATCGTGGTGGATAAGCTGTTAACGGGTTTTGATGAACCCAAAAACACCGTGCTATATATCGACAAACCGCTAAAGAGTCATAACTTGATTCAGGCCATTGCTCGCGTTAACCGCCTGCATAACAAAAAGCAGTTCGGTTATCTCATTGATTATCGTGGCATCCTAAAGGAGCTTGATACCACGATTGAGAAATACCAAGATCTAGCGGAACGTACCCAAGGTGGCTTTGACATTGAAGACTTGGCGGGTATGTACCATGCCATGGATTCTGAGTACAAAAGGCTGCCAATGCTACACAAAAAAGTCTGGGCTATTTTCTCTGATGTGACCAACAAACAAGATGGCAACGCCCTACGTCAGTCGTTATCACCTAAAATAGAAGAGCGAGAGGGTACATTCGTCGATACGCACCTAAAGAAGCGTGACGATTTTTATGCCGCGTTAACTGAGTTTGCTAATGTGATGAAAGTCGCATTACAATCGGCCTCCTACTTTGAAGACAGCTTTTTTGAGGGTAAGCGAGAGCGTTATAAAAAAGACTTAAAGGCCTTTGTGCAGCTGCGTAAACAGGCACGTGAAGATGCCAATGAAACCATCAATTTTGATGAATTTGAGGATGATATCCGTAGCCTGCTCAATAAGCATATCGCAGGTATAGAAGTCAGAGAGCCTAAAGGCGCTTATCTAGTCGGCAATATGGGCAAAGACATTAAGCCTGAGGCACTAAGTGATGATGAAGCGCGTAACCAAACGGACAAAATCACCAGCCGCGTCACTAAGATGATTGAAGAAGATTTGGCTGACAATCCTTATGCGCAAGAGCATTTCTCCAAGCTGCTAAAAAAAGCCATTGAGGACGCCAAAGCCATGTTTGATGCACCAGTCAAGCAGTACATGATGTTCGCAGGCTTTGAGCAAGACGTTAAAGCTCGCAAAGTACTTGATGTGCCAAACGAGTTTATCGATGACTCAGGTAAGCATAACAAACATGCACAAGCCTATTATGGACTGTTCAAGCACTTATTTGATCCAAGTCTTCTAGAAGAAAACGGCCTAGACAAGGACACACTCGTCAGCTTCGCTTACGCTATTGATGACGTTGTCGATAAAGCGGTAGCAGTCAACTCCTTAAACCCGTCACAGATGGAAAAAGACATTAAAGTTGGGCTACTAAAGCTACTGTTTAAAGCCATCGGTACCGACAATGCCAAGAAGCTGTCTGACGAAGTGATCCGTATCACTCGCCATGGTATCTCTCGGAGTCACTAGTCATGGCAAACCGACCCAAGCATAAGACAGTGAGCAATAATGGCGTGGCTGCTACTCGTGTGTCTAACCATAGCGCGCCTAGCAATAGTACGCTTACTAGATCTAATGATACGCAGCATCACCTCTACTACGGTCAAGACAAAATCAGCTATGATGTGATACGGAAAGACAAAGCTCGTAAGCTACGTATTAAGGTGTATCCGGATCAGCGGGTGGTGGTCAGCGTACCGATGCAGGTGACAGATGAATTTATTTATCAGTCAGTGAAAAAACGTGTTCGCTGGATATGGCAGCATCTGCAAGACTTTGCCAAGCAAAAAACTGACGTGCTGCCAAAACGCTATGTCAGTGGTGAGCCTCAGTTTTATTTGGGTCGCAGATACGTGCTCAAAGTACTTGTCGACCCTGAGCAAGCTACTAATGTAAAACTGATTCGTGGCAAGCTAACCGTGAGCTTAACTCACGATAGTCGTGATAGAGCAGCTAAAGTTAAGGCACTGTTAGATGCTTGGTATCAAACTAAAGCTAGAATAGTATTTGCAGAGCGCCTTGCCGCTGTCTTGCCGCAAGCTGATTGGGTGCATAGCTCACCCACGTTTAAGATACTATCGATGAAAAAACAATGGGGTAGCTGCTCGGCTCAAGGCAACTTAGTCCTCAATCCACACTTGGTGAAAGCCCCTAAAGAATGTATCGACTACGTGATACTGCATGAGCTGTGTCATATCAAAGAGCACAACCACAGTGAGCGGTTTTGGCGACTGCTGTCGCAAGTTATGCCGCATTGGAAAGCGGTCAAAACTGAGCTGGATAGCATGGCTGAGCTTTATTTGAATGAGTGAGAGCTCTAAAAATATCTATCATTAATTGTTATCAGAACTTCAGTAATTCACGTGAATAGTTACAGTATCTGTATAGGTATCTGGTTTAAAGTCAGCGCTAGGCACAGTGACATACACAGTCTTATTTTGAACTAAGCCGTTACCAATATCTTTGACTCCATTTCCTATATTAGGGCGTGTCCTCAATTCAATCGATAGTAATCTAAATGGGTTAAAAATGGCTAAATCTGGTCAAACGGTGTCAAATAGCTGACTAATATCTCGATATTATTTGCGCTATCTTCCTTGTTTGACGGCGATTTATCTAATTTTTGTCATCATTTTTAAAATGAGGACACGCCCTAGTTGTCTGGGTTTTCTGACAGTGCGTAACAACAGCTATATTTTGACTACTCAGAGTATGGACTATACTTAGTCTTCCCCATGGTATGTCGCGTCATCTATACAGAACCAACGAGGTTAGCCAGTGCTGCGAAATTCACCTCCACCCTAATGTCGGGTGGAGCCCTCTTTCGCTTTTTTGATAGAAATGTAATTTTCTTGGATTGTGCTCTGAAAAGACTGTCTCAGATAGTACCTGCTCTACCAGCAAGCAAAAAGAACAGACCCAATCGGAATAGATGATAACGCAATTACTGTTGTCAAAGGTATTAGCAGTGCTGCTCACTTGCATTACTCCCTTCATGTTTTTTAGGTAGGTTCAGTCATAAATAAGTTTGAACGTTATGACATAAGAACAACTCAAATACTTACGATAAACCCGCCTCAACTTAACTTCATAATTAAGAATTCTGTAGACTGCGTAGAATGATAAAGGTATTATTAACGATAACCATTATCTTTTATAAATTCCATCATTTATATTGGACATTCTATGTTTTTATCTGATAACTCTGCTGCCCCATCTAGCTGCAACCCTTCTTTTACTAGACTTAACCGCGCTATCTTGGTCGTCTCTTGTACCAAAAAGCTGCCACTATACGCCGCTGCTGGCGCTATGCTTCAGCTCACTCCAGCTGTAGCAGCAGTGACGCCGCCAAATACTACTAGTATGCAGCAGACCCTAACAGATGAGCCTAGTACGACCTTAGACCCTATTGTGGTCGTCGCCAATCAAACGCCAACAGCTATCTCTGATATTCCAGCGACAGTGTGGTATATCGATGAGGCTCAAGTGGATGAGGCGGCACGTACCGGTAAGCGTTTAGGTGATTTTATTGCTCAAGAAGTGCCCGCTTTAGACTTTGGTAGCGGTGGCCGTACGAACGCGGGGCAAAACCTACGTGGGCGCGATATGCAAGTGATGATTGATGGCGTATCGCTCAATTCGTCACGGGCCATCAGCCGATATCTTGATTCTATTAGTATGGAAAACATCGCCAGTATTGAAGTGCTCTCTGGCGCATCAGCGGTTTATGGCGGCGGCGCTATTATTAATATTAAAACCAAAAAAGGGCAAGCCGGTGCACCGCAAATCAATACAGCGATTCAGGCGACCTCAGGCTTTCAGGACGAAGACGATATCTCTTATAAAGGCCATGTTTCTATCGGCGGCGGTACAGAGGAGCTAACAGGTAATCTAGCAATAACTTATGAACAAACAGGCTCCTTTTTTGATGGTAAAGGCCGGCTGATCGTTCCTGATATTACTCAAGGCTCTTTGCAAGATAACGAAACCGTTGATGTGCTCGCCAGTACCCAATGGCAAATTGATAATAACCAAACGCTAGATGTATCAGCGCAGTATTATAATAGCGAACAAGATACAGATAATGGCCTTAAGTTCAATTTGGCTGAGGCTCTGCAAGGTGCTCCTCTAGATATTACTATCAGCGATGGTTTTAAGAGCGATCGGCAAGCCGAAACTAAGCGTCAGCAGTACAATGCTAATTATCATCACCAAGATCTATTCGGTCATGATGTCTACGCGCAGCTCTCCCACCGCACAGAAGAGCTTAGTTTTATCCCGTTTTATTACGGTAGATACTTTGCCGCCTCTGAGCAATCTACTGATGTAACCTCAGCTCGTTTGGCGTTATCGAAAGACTGGACAGATAAGCTAAAACTGACTTACGGTATCGACGGCTATCGAGATGATCTTGACAGTAATAAGATGATCTTTGACCCGCGTACCAGCGTAGCGACAGGTGGCCTAGTCAATGAGGAGTTTGCAATCGTCGGACGCTACCCAGGAACTAAAGTCGATTCTATCGCCGGATTTTTACAAGGTGATTATGACTTTTCCGATACGCTTACTGCTACGGCAGGCTATCGCTATCAGCGTTTAGATAATGAAATCGATGATTTTGTCGCTGATAGCGTGCAGACTGAGACTGCTTTGGGTCTGGCCGCTGGCGGTGATGCAATACCGGGCGGCAGTAACGACTACAATATTAGCTTATTTAATGTCGGACTAAACTATAAGCCGACGAGTAACCGTCGCTATTTCGCCAACTTCTCGCAAGGATTTGAGCTACCTGATCCTGCTAAGTTTTATGGTCAAGGTCAGTATGTTAAAAATGCTGATAACTACTATGAGCTAGTCAATGGCTCTAATGTCTCAGGTACTAAGCTTGACGGCATCAAAACGGACAGTTATGAGCTAGGTACTTCGTTTAATACCACCAATTTTGCAGGTCAATTAACGGGCTATTATAGTGTGTCTGATGGTAGTATCGATTACGACCGTCAAACGCTGTTAATCACGCAAAGCGATAATAAAAAGCGCGTGTATGGGGTTGAGCTAAAAGGCGATTATTTTATCAATGATAACGTCAGTGTAGGCGGACTGGGGCATTGGATCGAGAGCGAAACTGAGGTCGATGGCGATTATAAAGATACCGTCGTCACCGATACCAGCCCTAGCAAATATTCGTTATGGACTCGCTGGGAGGATGAGATGCAGTCCGTAAAACTACAAGCCAACATGATGCGCAATGTCTCAGGCTACAATGCCAGTACCGACAGCACCCAAGAGCTTGATGGTTATACGACCGTTGATCTGGACTATACCTATTATTTACCTTCAGGGGACTTTAGTATCGGCGTGCAAAACTTACTGGATAAAGAATATACCACTATCTGGGGACAACAAGCGCAAGTGTTTTATGGTCAAGCGGCACCCGCCTCTGCTTTTGATTATAAAGGTTTAGGACGTACATACACGGTTGGCTATACCCACAGGTTTTAATCCTGCTATGATGACTTTAGGTCATCTATCCAAATGAAGCAAAAGCCCTTTAAACATAGTTTAAAGGGCTTTTTTAACATTAGACGTCTTTTTGCTATTGTGTTACAGCAAATCTATACTTTTAACCTTTTAGATAGGTAGTAGTATGTGACTACAAGATACTGAGCTTGTCAGCATGTTAATAATCAATCGTATAGCTCAAGCCGTAAGTTGTCCCTGAAGCAGGCAGACGGTTTAAATCGCCAAAGGTCGTTTGATGATACACGGTCTGATAGTCTTTGTTTAAGATGTTATACACGCCGTAGCCCATACGTCCGACAGGTAATTTGACTTGCCCAAGCACATCAAAGGTCGCATAGCCTGTCAATGGCTGCGCACTCGCGTCTGGGTCGTTCTGTTGGTCCTTATAAGCCTTGTCGCTACCGCCGACTGCTAGCGCTTGCAAGCGAATGTTACTGCCTTCGCTAAAGTTATACTGCGCGTATGCCGTGCCTTTGAGTGGCGTCAGGCGTACGGCATCCAGCTCTAGCCAGTCGCCGTCTTTTTTGTATTGCCCGCGGGTATAGGCAAGGCTGCCGCCAAACTGCCAGTCTTTGTTCAAATCATGCGTGAGCGAGGCTTCAGCGCCGTAAATACGTTCGTCCGTATCGACAACTTCGACGGTATAGTCGTTGGTAAAGCGTACGGTTTTGTCTGAGTCGTTATAAAAACCGCTAACCTTTGCGCTGGTATCACCGCGCTTACCTGTCCAGCCCAGCTCATAGTTATTGATAGAAATCGGCTGAATATTGTCTGAGTTGACCACAAATCCAGCACGCACGTCACGTAAGGCGCGCTGCACGTCAGCCGTGGTAAAGCCTTGCGAGAAGTTAGCAAAGACTTGGTCGTCATCGGTCAACTGATAGCTGCTGCCAAGGTTAAACAGCACTTTGTCGTGCTTACTGCTACCCGCCTCAACCGCGCCTGCTTCGTAATCAATACCGTAAGCATCAGCAATATCACTGATGCCATTGGTCGCAAAATAATCCGCCAATAGCTGCTCATAAATGGGCACAAAACGGTCGGTATCCGATTTGATGTTTTGATAGCGCACGCCAGCGCTGGTATGCCACTTGTCGGTCATATCCACATCGGCATTGACGAACGCGCCCCATTTATCGATAGTGGTTTTTGGTCCGCCGTTATAGCTCAGACCATTACTTGTTGAAGTCAAGCCATTACTTGCAAGGAAGGTAGTCAGGTCTTGGCCATAATAGGTCTGCTCACTCTCTTCACGTTCAAAGTCCACGCCATAGCTGAACAAGGTATTTTTACCCATGACATCGGTTTCAGTCTGCATAGCGGCGCGCAGTCCCATCACCTCAATATCCGCTTCAGACTGCGTAACTACGACCGATGCGCCCAATAGCTTTCCTAAGGTGTCTGCATCGGTTAAACCATTATTTACCCAAACGTCTTTGGCTTGACTGGTAAATGATTTTCCTGACGGATAAAAGCGTGCCTTTTCGTCACGGTAATAGCCTGTCAGACTTAGGTTAGAACCCAAAAAGTCACTGTCATTATAGTTTAGGTTGACCGAGCTTTTGGTATTGTAGGGCTGGTTTTCGATATCGGCGCCATCGATAGCACGTAGTGACGGTGTGGTTCCTTTTAGCAGTACAGACAAGTTATCACCATAGTCGACACCGTAGTCGGTATCTTGCTCGCTGTCATAATAGGTCGCCGCAAGATTCATGGTTTTGGTATCGCTAATATCAAAGCCAAGGTTGGCGTTGACGCTGATAGTATCGGTGTCTTGGTTGTCGGTTTGGTTGGCATCAGGGCTGATGCGGTCGCCATGACTGTCAAACTTGCCACCTGTGGTCTCGTAGTCTACATCGACATTACCATACACGCGCTCGCCGCCGTAGCCGATGCTTTGTCCCACATGATAGCCGAGCGAGTCGGATTTAAACTCGCGGCTGCTGTTGATGCCAAGGCGCGTCTGTCTTGTCAAGCCATAACCTACCGTTGATTTGGTCACGATATTAATCAGACCGCCTGCTGCCCCCGCGCCATAGATACTGGTCGCGCCTGAGAGCACTTCGACGCGCTCAATTTGCTCAGGGTCGATGCTGTTCAGCTCGCGTGACAGACTGCGCGAGCCAGATAATGGCACGCCGTTGAGCAAATACTGTACAGGACGCCCGTGCATGGTCGTGCCGTAGTTACTGACCGAGCCGCTACTCACGCCAAGGCTGGGCACGAGCTGGGCTAAGATGTCCCCAACCGTGCGATTGCCTGTCGCCTGCGCCTGAATGTCCGCCTCACGAATCACTTGTGTGACAGCAGGCATTTCACTAATTTTCTGTGCCAGCGCTGTGCCTGTTTTGGCATTGGCACTAACTGTAATAGCATCTAAAGTGACGCTTGGCTCATTAACAACGGTAGCGCTTACAGACTCTGTGGCTAAAGTATTTGGTATTGAAGCGTTAACATCAGCCTGTGCAGCGTAGAGTTGTTGACTGATACAAAACGTTAGCAAGGATAACGCAAGAGGAGAATGATTTTTCATTGAAGTTCACTTCATCAAATGATAGTGGAATGATCTTTATTTAAGCTATGATACAGAACATAGTAGTTTTGTTAATAACATTGTAAATGATAACTATTTGCATTTCTATAGTTATTTACATCTTTGTATATTTGAAGTTAATTCTCTCTTGGCTCGTTTCTTCACTGCGGCTAAACTATAACGAATGTAAATGCGCTACTGCATCTTGGCTGGCGTGCAGACGCTCATTACTGTCGAGTTCAACAAGCTTGCCATTATGCATTTGTAGTAAACGATCAGCATGCTTAAAATAGCGATCATCATGGCTAATAATGAATAAGGTTTTGCCCATCTGTTTGAGGTTTGGGATGATTTGCTCATAAAAAGTCTGGCGGTAGACCGGATCTTGATCTGCCGCCCATTCATCAAGCAAAAATATTGGCTTACTCTCTGCGATGACGAGTAACAACGCTAGTCTTTTGCGCTGCCCTTGTGACAAGTTAGTATTCGATAATGTACCTTCTGCTATCGAGAGCTTATCGGACAGCTGTAGTCGCGCCAACCAATCAGCAACTATAGCTTCATCTGGCAGGCTATCGCCTTGCCCTTGTAGCCAGTCAAATAAATAGCCATCCCCAAAGATGGCGGCAAAGTGCTGCTGATAGTCCGTGTAATCGGTCGCTGTCAGTACTTGTCCATCAAGCAAGACTTGACCAACATCAGGTTTATATAGTCCGACTAACAGTTTGGCTAAAGTCGATTTACCACTACCATTAGCACCAATCAAAAACACCACCTCGCCTCGGTTTAAAGTCAAGTTAATATCATAAAGACCAAATCCTTGTGCGACATGATCAGACTTATCAGCGCCAAGCACTATTGCCACCTCATTTATGTTACTGCTGACAATAGGACTAGCCCCTGCTGTATCTACTGTAGTAGGTTCAGCAGTAGGATAGTGATAACCAACCTCTCTTAACTCAATACGCTGCCAATTTGATAGTTTATCGATATCGCTGGTAGCAAAGTCGGCTCGATATACTGCTAAGTTTAAGGAGACGATTTTGTTAAGTGCGACACTGGCCGTCTGTAACGTCGGATAAGCGCCAACGGCGGCTAGCAGAGGTGATTGAATAAATAATAAGGTTAGCGCAAATGAAGTGACGGTAGCTTGATTGGCCCAGTTAAAGGCAGTCGCTAATATAAATAAAATACCTATCGCGGCAAACATCATAATGTTTGACCAATTTAATGCCGATAGATGGTAAGTATCGGATAAAACAATTTTTTGCCGATAGTCATCAGCATGGCGATCGAACTTTGTCTCATAAAACTGACGGCTACGATGACGATTGAGCATGAGCTCTTTATGCCCAAATATAGCCGTTTCATAATCTTGGTATAGACTATCTTGCAAACCACGAATCTGTAACAAGTTTGCATAGACCCTATTAACCAATAGCATGCCGATTACGATAACAAACGTCAGCCATAGCAGCATAACGATGGTCAACGGAATGGACATCCAGGATAAATAGACAATAGCCGCTAGCGTTAATACTGTGCCTTGTACCAGTTGCGGCAAACGCACAAACGCGCTAGTAATGTTCAAGATATCATCCGACAAACTGGCGAGCAATTTAGCGCTACCTACTTTCTCAAGCTGAGCATGATCGGTATCTAAAATACGCTTAAGCAGCTGACGACGTAAATCATACACAAAGCGATGACCCAGTTTGGTCAAAGCGAACTGAGAGACAAAGGTCGTCAGTAATTGCAAAATAATCAAAGCAAAAAAAGCGGACGTATACATCCAAACGCGGTCATTAATGCCTGCCGCTCCGGCCAATAAAGCGCTTGTATCAGGATTAGCGGCTAAGAAGTATCTATTGATAAAAGCAATCACGCCAATGCCAACAGCGGCTGTCAACAGGTTGAGGACGACTACAGTCAATAAGGCTTTACGCTGTTGACGCCATAACAATTGCCCCAAGGTGAGCTTAGAGGCGTCATTGGCATGCATAGATAGAGATTTTGCAGAGGAGTAAGACAAAAAATAGCTCCTAAAGACGACTTAAACATAATGGTTAACTATAAAAGTACAGAGTTATTCATTGCTTAATAGTGACTAGCAGGCACTTTACGAATCAGCCATAAGAAATACGCGCCGCCGATAATGGCTGCTACCGTGCCCGCTGGCAATTCATAAGGGAAGATGACATAGCGACCAATCCAATCAGCTATGACCATGACTCCTGCCCCTAACAAAGCCGCTAGCGGTAATTGGCGCTCAAGCTTTACCGCGCCAAGCGAGGTGGCTAAATGCGGCACCATCAGGCCGATAAAACTTAATGGCCCGACGGCTAAAGTGCTGGCGGTACTTAGTGCTGCCACCAGTATGAGTAGCGCCAGAGTCACAGGTGTCACTGCCACACCTAAATTACGCGCAACGCCTGTGCCAAGACCTAATACACGTAACGGCTTGATAATCAGTAAACTTAAGGCAAATAAAATAAGCGCAATAGCCATCAGATACCAAACGGTACTCGGCTGGGCACTATAAGTCGTGCCTGATAGCCAGCTGAGCATCGCCTCCAGGCGCGGGTCACCGGAGAGCTTAACTAAGTGCATGACCCCATCCATCATTGCCGCAATACCGATACCGACGAGCAATAGATAGCCTGAGCTGACCTTGCGTGCCAGCCAAATCACTAAAAGCAGCACCGCTATCGCCCCTGATAAGCCTGAAAGCAGTAACGTACCTGAGCCTGCCGCTACTCCTAGCATAGGCAAGAGTAAAAATCCTAAGATAACGCCAAGCGCTGCTCCTGAGCTGACCCCGAGTACTTCAGGACTTGCCATTGGGTTACGCGTTAGCGTTTGCAACAGGACGCCTGCGACAGCCAACATTAGCCCCGTCGCCGCCGCACTTAGACTACGCGGAAGGCGGTATTGCGCGGTTAATGCCCAATCAGTGCTCAGCCCCCAGCCGCTGATATCTTGTACAAACAGACATGCCAACGTGATAATAATAACTACGCCTGCTGCCCAGCGCCCATACGCCACTGGTTTGCGCGTGCCTGCGAGCATCGGCGTCACCGTCTCTATACGCTCACGGCGTTGGCGCAATATCAACCAGATAATCAAGGGCGCGCCCAATATACCCGTCATCGCGCCCGCTGGTATCTGCATATCGAGTATCGGCTCAAGCAACAAAGCAATATTACTGGTGAGCCATAACAGTAGCGCCCCTAGACCAAAGGCGGCGATTAAACGCTTAGCTATTGACGAGATACCCAGTGCATTGACAAGACTTGCCGCACCAAGGCCAATAAAGCTGATCAGCCCCACTTCACTGATTACCAAGGCGGTCACTATTGCCACAACCAGTACCACCAGCGCGCGAATACCATTAATCGGTACACCTAAGCGCTTGGCTTGACCATCGTCTAAGCTCATAAGGGTTAGCGGCTTTAATAATGGCAGACACACCAGCGTCATCACGGCGGCAGTGATTGCCAATACGACGCTAGTATGCCAGCTGTTTTGTGCCAAAAACCCAGCCGCCCACGATAAAATCCCATTACTACGCGCAGCAAAAAACAACACCAGCACATTTGCTACAGCAGCCAGTAAAATATTGACGACCAAGCCTGCTAATATCAAAATTAGTGGATTAAAGCGGCTGGGCGCCGCTAAAGCAAAGACTAGCCCCATACTGATCAGCGCCCCGACAAAGGCGACGTAAACCCCGCCATAAATAGCAAGGCTGGGCACAAATAGCGTCACAATCAGCATCGCCAATTGCGCCCCCACCCCGACGCCTAAGGTGGTATCAGAGGCTAACGGGTTTTTGACCAGTTGCTGAAGTAGGATACTGACTACCCCTAGCAGTCCTCCTGCCAAGAGCGCTACTATACTGGTAGCGACAAGGTGCAGCTGGGTCGCCATACTGGTAATATCGAGCTGCAAGCTTGGCATAAACAGATCGCCGATAGGCCGCGTCCACTCTCGCGCTATAAGTGTCCAACTACTCCATAAGGATAAAACCATAAGAAGGGCAAGTGCTAACCAAAGCCGCCATGACGTCGTCTTATTCATGAGGCAGCCCCGCCGTTTAATGTTACGTTTGCTAGATTATCCGCTAAGCTCACCAGTGACGACATCCCGCCATATATCCACACCGGCGGTAGCTCGCCCATGCAGCGGGTGTTGCCGTAGCCCAAACGCTGCCAAACTAAGCTATCCTCAATCTCAGCCCGCGTTATCGGACTCAAAGGATGAACGATTAATAAGCACACCTCGTCATCTAACTGCGCCAAATCCCTCATACGTAGTGGCACAAAGCCCCATTGATTACCTTCGTCCAACACGACAAGCTCTTTATCCATTTGCTTAAGCGCCGGTTCAAATAGACTATTGGCGACATACATGCGCAGGTTATTGGCGTCGGCAAACTGTACCACTGCAAACTTTTCGACATCAGGATAGCGCTGTTGTAATTGCTCGCTGGCAGTCGCGATATCTTGGCGGCTCTTGACGATATAATCCTCAGCCAGCTGCGGCTCTTCAATCAGCGCGCCAAGCTTACGTGTCGGCTCGGTATAATCCTCCCAAACGGCGATATCACCTTTCGCAGCAGACATAACAGACTCAGCTGGCACATCGCCATACAGGTTTCGCGCGTGCTCATAGAAGAAATTATCCACTACTAGGTCTACGGGCAACTGTGCGACCAGCTCGGCATTGGGCAGGTAACGAATACCTAAATCAGTAATAGTAAGCGGCAGCTTAGGCGTGCCAACCCATTTATGCCAAACTCTGACATCACCGGTGGCAATAGGGGCATAACCCATCGCTATTAAAGTGGCAGCATTACCCCAGTCAGGCGAGACGATATTTATTTTGGGGTTAGAATGCGCTAAAGATGTTTGTGTTTGCGCCTTTATTTCAGTATCTTGCTCGGCTGCTTGATTATTACAGGCGCTCAGTATAGTACTGACGGCTAGAGCTATTAGTAGAGGACAAGGCTTTAAGATAGATTTAGCAGGTTTAGTATATCGAGAAGCGTGCAGAATAGAGAACATAACAGCCTATCTTATTAGGAGTCAGAAGAAATAAGTACGATAGATAAAAGGCAAAACGTGTAAGACTTAAGCCACTGCCACCGGCTGCCCAGTAATAGGATGGTCAAGCAGTTGCATCTCGACATTAAAGATATTGCGCAGAATGTCAGGTTGCATGGTGCTGGCAATATCACCTTTGTGACAGACATGGCTGTTTTTGAGCGCAATAATACGGTCGGCATACTGCGCTGCGAGATTAATATCGTGTACGATAATCACCACGCTTAGACCCTGCTCATCGACTAGACGCCGAATCAGCCCAATGACCTCAAGCTGATAGTGCATATCGAGCGCCGCTAATGGCTCATCGAGCAGTAGGTAGCGGCTATCTTGTGCCAAGCACATTGCTAGCCACGCCCTTGCCCGCTCGCCCCCTGAAAGCGTCGCGGTAATACGATCAGCGAACGCTTCGGTTTGGGTAACTCTTAACGCCTCTGCTACTTTCTCTTTATCCTTTTGATTGGGCTTTTGCAGCCACTTTTGATGCGGATAACGCCCGAGCATTACCAGCTCACGTACTGTAAATCCAGCGGCTTCAGGCAGTTGCTGCGGCAAATAAGCCATATGCTGCGCCAGCTCCTTACTACCGTAATCGCTGATAGAGCGTCCATCTAAGGTCACGCTCCCGCTGCTACTTGCCATTTCACCTGCCAACGCTTTAATCAACGTCGATTTGCCTGAGCCGTTATGCCCTACTAGCGCCACCAGTTGCTTAGAGGCAATCTCACAGTCCACATTATTGAGTAAGGTATTGCCTTGGCGATTGATGGTCAGATTATTAGCTCGTAACATAGAAGCACTCGTTATCAATGAAAAATATAATATCTATCTGGGTTTGCTCAGCTTGGTTATTTAAAGTCGTCATCAAAACCAATAAAAAACGATTTTACTCGTAAATGATAACAAAAACAATTATCATTAACGTACTGGTAATTTTTTATACGTGAGTATTCTATGGTTAATTCCTCTGCAGTCTCTAAAGACAACCGTTCTCCTCAAGAGCCGTATACCCCGATACAAGTGCCTGAACTGACTGATATCATCACTCATCTTAACGAAGAGCATCTCGATGAGCTCATTGCTTTTGCTAGTGTTGTTACTGACCGCTCCGAAGCTGAGCTTGATAAGCTCAACCTGCAGCTAAGCGCTATTTATGCCGAAGGCTTCGCTCTACAAGCTCAGCCTAAACCTTTAGACAGTCGCTCTACTACATCACAAAAGCAAGTCTCGCAAAATCAGCTAATCTTTATTCCGTTTACCACCTTTATTACCCAGCTTGAAGACTTACAAACTCAGTATATTTTGCTCAAACAAAGAGTCGATAAAAAGCTTGGCAAAAAAACCATTAAGCTGACCAAGCAGGCATTTAGCGTACAGAGCAGTACTATGGTAAGCAAAAACATGCTCCGCCTTGAGCTTAGCCTTCCTGATTCCAGCACTTCTCAAAATGCAGATAACGATGCTGACACTGCTGCCGCTAACCAATCCAATTCAAGCCCTATGCCCATTAATGAGCCAGGCTATGCTTATTTGTTCGACTTGGAACATAATATTCAGGATAGTCAGAAAAGGGATAACATAAAGACACCGCGACCACACTGCTATTACACGCTCAGAAAAGCATGGCAGACAGATACGGGTAGACACGCATGGGTCGATGTGTTTTTGCATGGTGACACTTCAGGCGGTGTTTGGGCCAAGTCGCTACAAGCAGGCGATACCGTACTGACCAAGCGTGAAGTCCCCGAAAAAATTGAGCATTTGCAAGAAGGACAAGCGTTACTTATTGCCGATGAGACCTCAATACCGACAGTGGCGCGCCTGCTTGAGCTTTGGGACAACCCTTTGCCGCCACTGGTACTTTGTATCACCGGGGACACAGGCGACCAAGCTTATTTTGATGAGGTTAAACGAAACTCTGAGGTTAAAAGCAATTTTACGATTGTGCCTATAGTGACCGCTAAAACAAACGCAGGTGCTGATTTGGCGACGCTTATCGATAATAAGCTTGGCGATTATTTAGCTCAGCAGCCTTTAGTCATCGACAAGGTTTGGGGTGCATTAGAAGCGAGTACAGCCAAAGCCTTGCGTAAACGGCTCAAAAACAGATTGCATCTGGAGCGAAGCGATATGGTGGTAAAAGTCTATTGGCGTCATGACTAAAACCAAAACACGACTAAAACATGACTAGAGCACGATTAAAAATAGTCGAGAGTTTCCCAAACTTTGTGTAACTGCTTATAATCCACTAACCGGAGAATAAGCAATGACGACTCAATCTGACATTAAGAAACTGGCCGAGCAAATGGCCAGCAGTATGAGCAGCTTTGAACCTGCACTCGTGCGCAAGTATTAAACCCGTATCTCAGGTCTCGATGATAAAATCATATCGTCACTACAGGCATAGCCTGACGTCTTGCGCTTCGGGCAAGTATCTGCCAGACACTTGCTGATCCTCGCTCATACGCCAAGGGTCAAACCACCACCGAGATTGTAGAGAGCATTAAAGAGCTCTACGATGTCGACATCTCAAGCAGCTTGGTTTCAAGAGTCACCGATAATATATTAGACGACATCACCGCTTGGCAGAACCGTCCGCTGAGTAGTGTCTATCCTATCGTCTATTTGGACTGCATCGTCGTGAATATACGTCAAGACAAGCAGATCATCAACAAGGCTATCTATCTGGCGCTAGGCGTGGGACTTGATGGTAAAAAAGAGCTGCTTGGTATGTGGCTCTCAGAGAATGAAGGCGCTAAGTTCTGGCTTGGCGTACTCACTGAGCTACAAAACCGCGGGGTACAAGATACCCTCATTGCCTGTGTTGACGGCTTAAAAAGTACCGTGGACGGATAAGAAATTTAAAGGCTATCTACGGCGCTGATACGCTTGAGATAGCAGAGGCCAATCTTGAGCACTTTGATGAGACTTGGGGCAAGGAGTATCCGCATGTCATCAAGTCTTGGCGTAATAACTGGGAGGGCTTAACGGTGTTCTTTGGCTACCCTAAAGACATCAGAAAAGTGATTTATACCACCAATGCGATAGAGTCGCTAAACAGTGTGATTCGGACGGCGGTGAATAAACGTAAGGTGTTCCCATCTGATCAGGCTGCATTTAAAGTGGTGTATTTAGCCATCCAGCAGGCATCTTCGAGGTGGTCGATGCCGAGTCAACACTGGACGTCTGCTTTGAATCGCTTTATGATTATGTTTGATGACCGTATTAGTAAGCATTTAATCTAAATGGCAGTTACACAGAATGTGGGATACTCTCCCTCCATACCAACGTCCATATTTAACATTTGCGCCAATATAAAATCAGCTATAGTTATTACAGTATGACTGTTCTGAGTAAACAATATGCCCCGTGCTTACTTTTCGTAACCGCGTGTATTTATCATATTACGCCTATAAATTAAGTGCTTATTCTTATCAAAACCTGTCAAAATCATGTCATAAAAAAAAGTCAGCCACCTAAGTGACTGACTTTCTTTAAAATATTTGGTGGAGATGGCGGGAGTTGAACCCGATTACATCAAATACTATCACACGCTATCAAATCAAGGCTTATTAAAATCAATGACTTACGATAACACAATGTGATTAGATGTGATAGTTATTAATGGTAGGCTGTCAAAAATCGTGTCACAGATTTAATTATCTACAGCTGCATAACGTAAGTTTTTAGCGATACGCCGCGCCCATCCTTTGCCAAAAGTTTGCCAGATACGCAGGTTGGTAAAGAATTCTAAGCGCTCAGCATTGAATAATAATACCACATCATTCTTATCCATCGCTGCAACTGCCGCCAATGTACGTGGGCCAATCAAACCATCTGCACTGGCTCCAACTGCACGCTGTAAAAATTTAACAGCTTGGCGTTTGCCATGATTGTATGCCGCATCTGTTAACTGCCATGCAATCAAGCGATCGAGTTGATCACCTTTTACTGCTTTATAGTATGACTGCTCTGTGATTTGTTTTGCAAGAGATTTGGGCAACTTCCGCATGTCTCCCCAGTAGCCGTGTGCTTGTGCTACTCGCTTAGTGACACCATACATTGTTTCGCCACCAGGGTCGTTCGGATGGTTGACATAACCGCCCTCATGGTCCATCAATCTATCAAAAATCATGTCGTAAATGCTCATAGCCTATACCTTATTTTAGACATTAAAAAAGCCCCAAATATGGGGCTGTGATTAATGCGAGTTGTTATTTGTTGTTTGCGATGCGTAACGCATAATGCAGCGCATTGAGTGCGAGTAGTCCGCGTCGGTAATGTCGTGGTTTGACATACGGCTGGACAATCTCGCTGTTTTTGATAGCGATGTTTGTCAGCTGACGTGCTGTTTTGATCAGATTAAATCGCATGATCTTACTCCTATTTATTTACCAAAAATCGCAAAAGCCGCATCTTTGATTTCTTTGATGACTGCTGATAGTGGTTTGCCCTGCAATAGAGCAACTGACTGATAAAAAACGCCAATCGCCAACATGCCGAATACTGCCCAGCCCAGCATAATGGCACCCTGCGCCATCACGCTGTAATCTTGATATCCCATGAACTCAATATGTGCTTGGCCACCGAATAATGAGATCGTTACAGCAATCGTAAACTTGACGATGACCGACATATTAATTTTTATTTTACCGTCTTTGCCGATGTCACCACTGAGCATAAGCCCAAAGATAGCACCGATGACGGCAGCAAAGACTTTGGGCAGATATGTGAGCATCTTTAGCAGCACTATGTCCCAAAATGGCATGTTGTTTGGCATCGTCTCTCCTCAAATTTTAGATATAAAAAATCCCCTTTTAGGGGCGGTAATAATTATTTGGCGAGGTATTTAGATTATTTGGCTTTGTATAATATTGTCATTGATAATATCCTGTACACGCTTTTGCTGCTCTTTCTCAAAATCGCGCTGCAACTGAATATCGATAGCGTCTTGCATAGTAGGTTGATTGGTGGTAGCGCATCCACCAACCAATAACGCTGTTAATAGTAGACATTTCATATCAAATCTCTCTTAAAAGTTAGTAACATCGATAACAGCGAAGCTTAGGCGTTTAGGATAAACAAACCCCACAAAAGATGGTAGGTAGTCTCTTTCGCTGATTACTCTACGTATCTCTAACCTGGTGCTGTTTTTTATAAAACTTAGCGTCCCTAAATGGTGCGTATTAATATTTTCTGACGCTAACGCCATGAATGGTATGCGAATCGGTATGATTGCAAACCTACTCACACCATAGTCTTTGGTGAATAAAGTGCCATTAGACCCACTCATGTTTTCATAGTTGGGTATGTCGATAAAATCAATGACATTACAACTTCTAAGGTCAGATGAAAATGTGAGCAAGCCTGCTTCGTCATACACTTCAAGGCCCATCTTACCCTTTGGGACATGGCCAAACTCAAAGATATGTAGTGTGCCGTCGCCTTGAACCGCTTGCGTCAAAACGGGCGGGTCTTCTACAAACTTAACATTAACGCCTTTCGTGTTGTCAGGCTCTATCGCGTAAATTTTGTCGTGGAACGTAAGTGAGCCACTGTACTTTTGAGCACGACTGCGGCTTAAATCATAGTGTTTATCAGACGCTTGCACAGTGCCGTTATCGCCATAAACCTCAAATCCGCTTGGCATCAGTAAACCCCTATCGTTATTTCTAAAAAATTAGCATTCGGGTATAAGTTGCCGTTGGACATTCTCAGGTTGTTGGTTTGCACTCTAAATCCGTTGCTTAACTTTGTGACAGTGATCTGATCGATAAGATTGCCAGTAGCAACAGGCGTGATGAGGTAGAAAGGCGCATCACTAGCTAATAATGGGTGAGTAAACGTTCTATCCATATTTGGGGTGATTTTAAACCTTTCTAAAACCGTAATCGTCTTTGTGTTGGTATCAAAGACGATACTCCCCAGCTCGTTAAATACTTGTAATCCTTGTGCCATTACCATAACCCCAGTCGAACGCGCAGTTTATTGTTAGCATCGTAAACGCTCAGTAAGCTATCTTTAATCTCAAGTCTGGCACCAGTTGGCGCAGATTTAAAGTGTCCGATAGTGGCTGATAATGCTGACAATGATGTGATGGTTGCTGTATCAATCTTAGCCAGTGTAATTGCACCATTGGCTATGTAAGCGTTTCTTAGGTACGTGCCTATGGGGATAATCACGCCATTAATCTCTTGCGCTGTTTCATAATGCACGAACCCTAGGGACTTACTGCCATTAGGTGAGCCGATATAAAACTCATCCGCTCTAACAGCAAATGTACCAGTCTTGCCGTCGTTATAGGTCCCAGTGCCAACCACGTAGCCATTTACATCAAGCACAGTCGTTGATTGAGCGCGAAGCCCGTCAATGACTTGGTTGGATGTTTGAATGGACGCAGTATTACCTGCCACAGTAGTTTGCAAAGTGCTAACTGAGCTTGCCGTTGCATTGGCTTTTGACGTTGTTGCTGTCAGCTCGGTTTGTATCGTGGCGATATTACTTGTCGCGGTGTTGGCCTTGCCTAATGCTTCGTCTGCAGTCGATTTAGCAGCGAGTGTAGATGCTCTAAGCGTAGACACATCGGACGCAAGTGCCTCATCTTTATTCGCAAGCGTACTTAGACTTTGCGTTATTTGAGCATTACTGTCTGCAACCTCAGATTGTAGGTTGGTAATTCGCTCATTAGTTGCATAATTATCACGCGCCACCGTTTTAGCATACGTCCACTGCATTGAGCGTGATGCATCGGTATAGCGTGATGCATCGGTATAGCGCGGCTTATAATCAGCAACCATGGTGTTGATTTGTTCAGCTTGCGCACCAAGCTCATTGGTCAGCGTGCTATTAACATCGGTGATGTTAGAAGACAGATTGCCAATATCGTTGCTAAATTTGCTATCGAGTGAGGTAATGCGATCCGCTTGCGATTGCTGTTCTGTCGTGAGCGTTTGCATGTTTTCAGTAATAGCAGACGATAACTGCGATACTTTGGTATTTAGCTTGCTATCAAGGGCACTATTAGCTTGGGTGAGCGCCATCACTTGGTTTGCGCGGGTTTGCTCCTCTCTTAAAAGCGCGGCGCTGGATGCGCCGGGTGACGGACGCCCAACTGCTATCCAGTCAATCGCATAGTAGTTCAAATTGTCTGCGCTTGACGCCAGTTTCAAGCTAAACCCGTTGATGATGCCTGACCACGGCACATCAATGTCGAGCGTGGCAATGTTGTTTATATCAAAATCAGGCTCATCAATGACCAAGCTGCCGCCCGACCAAGTAATCAGACCGCCCCATGTTGGAGATTGCTTACGTTGTATGCGCATCTTGACATGATGATAGCCGTTGCCATTCAACTCAAATGCAGGACTGCTGATGGTTTCTGTGCGCACATTCAACCAGCCGCTCGCATAAGTGCCCGCTGTCCAACCGTCGCGGCTGCTATCAAAATGCCAGATCTGATACGGGTCAAACTGTTCACCAACCCCAGCAGATATTAAGCTGATTTGCTGAGCTAAGCCCTCAAAGCGCGTCGCGGTTGCTTGACGCTCTTGATGCAATAACCCTGAGGTGATTTGCGTCACATCATCGCCGGTATAACCGCCAACCATTTGCGCTGATAAGTTAGTGACTTGCTGTGCGACCGCTTGGTTTGCGGTGACATTCAAACTGATGCGCTCATTAAAGCTGGCAGATGAATTTTGATAGTCAGCGGACAAGGCGCGGATAGACTCAGCATTCACATAATCAGCATGAGCAATGGTTTTGGCAAAGCTCCATACTGACGCACGCGATTTATCCGTGTACTTGGTGGCATCGGTATAACCAAAGCTCATCTCTGATGACAGATAATCGAGCTGTTCTGCTTGGACTCCGCTTTCATTGATGATTGTTTGTTGACGCTCTTTAATACTCGCAAGCTGATTATCGGTTTCAGATTGAGCAGCCGTGACTGTGTTAATGTCATTTGCGAGCGCATCAGCGGTTGCTTGTAATTGCTGCTGTTGCTCAAGTGCTGATTGAGCAATTGCATCAGTACGCGCATTGCGCTCAGCGGTAATCGCTTGGTTTGACTGAGTGATTGCATCAATACGATCTTGCGTTTCTTGACTGATTGCCAGCTCGTTAGTTTCAATTTTGCCGATTTTGGTTGTTAGCGACTCATTGAGACTACTCTCATCAATCTGACCCTGTATCAAATCCATCACTTTGTCAGCATTAGCGTCTGTCGTACCTGTCACCCATGCTGACCAAGGTGATTTAAAGCCTAGCTTATCAACCAAACGCGCACGATATGACTGCTTGAGATTGCCTTGCAAGCCTGTCACTGTATGACTGTTTGTGGGGTAGCTGTACTGACCTAGCGTTGCTACGTTGACATTAGGCGCACTGCCGACCTGTATCTCGGTGTAGTCCGCATCGCCTGAGCCTGCTTGGAAGCCCCACTTTAAATCCATACCAAACAACACGCCTGTGGCGGTCAATCCGACAATTTTAGGTGGCAATCCTACCTTGCCTTTAACTGCCGTCAGTATTGACGTAGTAGGCTGTGACTGCACATCAAACGCACTGACAGCACGCACACGAGCCGTATAGTTGCCGCTATACACACCCTCAATCTCAACTGATACGTTACCTGTGCGCGGCACTTTAATCCAGCTACCATCGTCCTTACGCCATTCCACATCATACGCGACTGCATCTTTAACTTGCGCCCAGCCGATGACAAGTGTTGTTATTGTCTGACCTTGCACGACACGGTGACGGCTAGTGATTGTCACGCTCTCTGGTGCGTCCACAGTCTCAGGATTGACGATAGTAATGTCGGTTGGTTTTACGTCTGTACCAAAATCGACAGCATCATATTTTTGTGGCTCGTGCTGTATTGCAGTGATATTAAATGTCACGTCATCATTTTGCGTGATAGACATGACGCGGAAACGCATGAGTTTTAAATCAGTAGTTTCAATCGCCCAAACGTGCTCAGGCTCAGCGCCAGTAAATCCAGCCGTGACCGTAATGCGATTGCCGTTGACGTAGCTAATATTGCGGCGCTCAGATTTGCCGTTTCCGCTATTGATGATAAGCACATCACCAGCAGCAGCCACGACCTCTCTATCAAGCTCTATAATGCGTTGAGTATCATTTACGGTTGATACACGACCACCGTTGGCACGACCTGCAAATAGCTCGTCTGATACATTGATGACATTGCCGACCTCGATATTTTTGACCGCATCAAGGCCAGTACCAAATGATACTTGTCGTGTTTCTAGCTGCTCAGTTTTGAGTGCCCAAAGCCCTGCTCGCTGTGCCTGTGCTTGACTGGTACAACCAAAGGCATTCAGCTCTAAAACCTTGACACCCAGCTTCGCCATCGCCTTTTCGTCACGGACATACTCATACTCTGTCTGATAGCTGTTTAATGGGTTGTCCCAAGCAACTTTTGCTAGAGTATGACGGTCACGCGCTCGTGTGCCAGTATATTCAAACTGACCGTCAATGACGTTTGCGCGGCTAAAGGTGTAAACAGGGTCTTGCGGTACGTCTGCATCAGCAAATATTTTCTCGCCATTCCAATATGACATACCGCGAAATATGCCAGCGATGTTAGATAATACTTGATAAGCATCGGCTTGTTTTTGCAAATAGACATTACACGTAAAGCGCGGCTCAAGACCGCCTTGACCGTCCGATACCATTTCATCACAGTATTGGCCGAGCGTGTATAGCGACCACTTATCAATCATTGTCGCATCTAGTCTATCGCCTAGACCGTAGCGCCACTGGCGACACAAATCATAGTAAACCCATGCAGGGTTGTTTGAGTACGCATCTTTAAACGTACCGTCCCAAATGCCAGTATAGGTACGCGTTTCGGCATCATAGTTGCTAGGTACGCGGATAATTGAGCCACGGACATGAGCCTCTAGCTTGGCAATACTGCTAAATGTCTCAGCGTTGTATTGTACGCCCAGCAAGGCGGTGTTTGGGTAGCGCAATTTAACATCAATGACCTCGGCGACCGCATCAATCATCATCGTGTCTTGCACGTACTCACTAGGGTCGTTAGGCGTGATACGGCGCACACGTATCTGCCAACCAGTCGTGGCTTTTGGCAAGTCGATACGGTGGGTGCGCTCATAACCTGCTGATGTTTTATCTTCAATCTTGGTTTTTAAGACTTCTTGATATGCGCCGCCATCTGTTTGCAGGTCGATTGCATAGTCAATCTTATAACCTGTCACATCACCATTATCGGGATTGGTTTTAGACAGACGGTTCCACTTAAAACGCACGCGGACGGCTGATAATTGAGTATCGGTAAAGGTTTTAATCCAAGGCTGCGAGCTTTTAAGCTCAACACCGATGCCAGTCTCATTGCTGACATCAGGAAAGCCTTTAATATAATCCTGCTCGTTTGTGCCGTGTCTAAAGTCCCACGTTACGCCTTCAAAGTTTGGGCTGCCGTTATCGTCTAGCAGTGGCGTACCGTCAAGACGGATTGATTTACCACCATCGACCAAGCCCCATACTTCGCCCTCAGCCAATCCGTATAGCAATTTTGCCGTACTGGTAGAGGCTACTGAGTCTTTAGCAATAGATGGGCGGCGTGGCTTATCCTGACCTTTTTTAGCGCCTTTAACTGCGATAGCTGTCATTATTGATTGTCCTCTGTGTAGATACCTGCCGAGCAAATAAACCCGCCAATGTAGCGTTCACCGTATAAAATAGGTACTGGATTGCCTTGCGCCACTGTCGTTACTGCACCACCAAAGCCGTAGTTTGCCCTGTTACCGTCCTCGTCTTGGTTTTCAATCTCAGGTGTGGGCATAAGCAAACTAGCAGCACCGCCTACCATTAAGCCGATACCTGCGCCCATAGCCCAACCTGCACCAAACGGCGTAAAGCTAAGACCAACCAATGCAGCACCCGCTATCACTTGCAGCCACCCAAACGCATCACCACCAGCGCCCATGATGCGCGGTACGATATGAATAATACTTGCGCCTGTATGGTTGGCTATGTCGCGCTCACCGATGTTGCCCTGCTCGTTTACTTCATCTAAAAACACCGCAAAGCGCATACCGTCCTGCTCAGCGGTTAGCATAAATTTTTTAAACTCAGGTAATTGGCATGATAGCGCGTGACACGCCTCTGCTGCACTATCGACATTTAGACTGAATTGCTCGCCAAATTGTTTTAGCTGACCATGCAGCATGATAGTTTTCATAAATTGCGCCCATAAAAAAAGCCGCTACATGAGCGACTTGTGTCTGATGATAATTGCTGCTCTACGCTGCCATTGCTCGCCGTATATCTCACGTAGCGACTCTCTGCCGTATGGGTGGTGCAACACCAAGTCATTACCGATAACATCGTCTGTGCGCTCAGATTTGAGCGTACCATCACCGATAAAAACCAAGGCGTGATTAACGTGTTCTGTACGCCCCAATCGGCACAGTATCAAATCATGCTTTTGGATTGTATCGACTTCGACAAAGCCCTCTCTTTTAAAACCATCAAGGTACAAAGGCTTGCTGTCTTTATCCTCCCACCATGCGTCTGTGCGCTCATAGTTGCTGAGTGTTATGCCAAGCTCACGTTGATAGTAGTCTTGTATGAGCGTGTAGCAGTCCATAACCCCATGATGATACTCACGCCCTAGTAGTGGGGCTTGATAGCCGTCAGGCTCGTGCAGCTCAACGTCAGTACCGTTTGTAATTATCCACGGCAGACCATGTAAATTCATCTGCACACGGTCGGGCATACTCGGCTTGGTATTGCCGTCGGGGTGACTATGCACGTATGCCACTATTTCGCCTTCTTTTGATGCACCGACAATATCCATTGGGTCGATTTCAAACTGAGTATCATCTGGCGATATGTTGGTGCAGGGTATATACTCGCCGTTCACGATAACGCCACACGCTTCACGCGGATATTCAGTATTAGCATGGGCGATAATAGCGGCTTTGATCGTCTTTGTTAGCATATCTATCCCTTGATTAATGAAGAGCTTGGAAATCCGCCGTAGCGACCTTCGTTGTTTCTGATGCGGCAATCCGTCAGCCTTGCACCGCAAACGTCTTTTGACGGGTCGTCTGTTGGATTACCCTCAGCATCAAACATAGCAGTGCCTCGATAGGCGCACTCCTCGCCACGATAGCGGCCGTGGACACTCCAATGGCAAAAACTGGTAATGTCTCGGCTTGGTATCTTAGCCCCCTCAAAATCAACGGGATTAGACAATTCAAACGTAACCGCACTGGCGTTCTCGCTGGTTTTTTGCTCCACAAACCACACCTGTTTACGGTACTCATTAGGACTTGCGCTAGGATTGCCCTCGCCAAAGTTATCAGCGTCTAGGTATTTCGCCATTGTGTTGATGACAGTTAATTTAGCGCCTGCAAAATCATCGTATTGCAAACAAAGAGCACTAACAGCGCCTTGCAGCCCGTCAATATTGTTTGCTAGTGCAAGACTAGGCGTTGATGCCTTGCCGTCCCCTCGCATCTCTAAGCCGTCTGATTTGATTGGCATGGGTGAGTAGGTTTGACCCGCCCAGATGATATTGCGGCGTATGATATCTTCACGGCCAACTGGGTCAGTGTGGCGTGTCATATCTGTATAGCGCGATGCATCTGTATAGCGGTAGATGTGCTGCCAATCCTCATGCGACATGTGGCCATGCCATCTAAATATACCAGCGCCGAGATTGGTCGCATCTAGCTCGTAGAGTGTAACCAGCCCTGCGACCGATAGTTTTTGCAAGTCGCTTGATAGCATTTAGACCTCCGGTGCTGCCTCTAGTTCAGACAATCTGCGCTCTAAGTCAGCAATCAATTTGCCCTGCTTGATGTTTGTTGCGTGTAAAAACGCAACGATAGCGTTTAAGTTAATGCCCTCGGCCACTCGCTCGTCAAGCATCTGCTCAGTTACATTGCCATCCGCATCTGTGACAGTCTCAGTATCGCGCCATAGCGTAAATGCTGGGTCATACGCACCCAACGCCTCAGCACTAAATGAGTAGTAATGATAGTTAGGGTTGTCCGCATCGGCAGTTGAGCGATAGATGATCGGTGCTAGTTGCATTGCGTTGTCATACGCTGCGTCATCAAGCTCTAGGTCGGCAATAATGTTTTTGTAGCGCTCAGATGATGTTGAGCGCATGATTTTACCGGTATTGTCAACAACCACATTTGCGCCAGATGCTGTCGTCTGCGCGTATATTGAGTTTGCGCCATTGACGACAATTTGTTTCCATTGTAAATCGGTCGCGCTTGAGCCTGAGTCACCGATAAACATATCATGCGTCAAATAGTTAAAAAACATCACTTTTGGGTGAGTCGCATCATAGCCAAGTGACAAAAATGTCCCCGCAACTTGATTTTTGCCTGTTATGTCTTTTAGTTTTTGCGTGTCAGAAGTTGTGTCGTTATAAGAAAAGACGCGGATTTGTTTTTCTTGGATTTGCTCAGCAAGTGTTTTACTTGCATCCCAAGAGCCACCTCTTGGACGAGGCACACCCCAGCCGCTACCACCAATACCTGCCTCATTTGTAATTATTGGCACTGTGCCGCTTGTTGTACCAACCTCTCGACTAGCCGCATTATTCTGGTCGCTAAAGTTATCTCGCACTTTTTTGCGAAACACATACTCGTTATCGCCTGTTTGTCCGTTGCCGGTGCCAGGGTCTGGTATTTGTACTGCCATGATATACTCCTACGGTATAAATACTTGTTTTAGATTAAAGGATATTCGCCATACTTTGCCGCCTATGTGCGCCGTGCTTGGCTCGCCCTCAGTTCGATACGTCTTAGTATCACCTGCAATCGTTGCATAAAACGGCGTAACGCCCTTGTGTTCAATCAAAAAGTTATGAATGGCATCAATCTCAGATTTGTAGGCAGTCTTTGTGACCTGCCATGTTTCGCGCACATTGTTGATACCAAAGCTCGATACCTGATCGTAACCATCACCAAATTGCACGGTATTAGTTTTTAATGCGGTGGTGCGTGTTGCTCCTGCATCAACACACCAGTCAAACGTTCTAAGTGCCATACAGCATACCTCCCTGACGTTTTTCTTTACGCATAACGTCCATGACTACGGCTTTGATACCGTTAGCCATATCGCGCCCTATACGCTCATTATCGCCTTGTATTGAGCTATTGCCCTTTGCATCAACCATGACATTGATATTTAACTCACTGGCATTTTTTTGACTGCTTTTCATGAAGTCGGTAAAGTCTTTATTTTGCTTAGGCGATAATACGCGCTCACCCTTATCGAGTAAGTAAGTAGATTCTTTTGGCACATAATCTAGCCCGCCGTGGGCGATACCTGCAGGAGCAGCAATACTTGCGATGTTACTCATTAGTGTGGTACCTGAAGCTACAGCCTCAGCAACATAGGCAGCTTTATCAACTGGCGTTACTCCCGCTGCCATTGCCTTACCTATAGATTCTTGTATGCTTAGTGCTGCACTCGCAATAGCAAAGCCTTTTTCAATCGCAAACATAGCCCGATAAGCCGCTGACTGCTCTCCAAAAAAAGCCTTGGTTAAGCCAGCAAGTCCGCTGAACAACCCTTGATAAAGAGAAACGCGGTGTGCTGCCTGCTGTTCTGCTAGTGTCTTATCTCTTAACGCATACTCCTGCTCTAGCGCCCACATCTTATCTAGATGCTCTTGCTTGGCAATCTCCAATAACTCAAAGCGCTCAAGCTCAGGCAGCGCATAATTGCCACGCTCATCGACAGCGTTAATCTCACTTTCGCGGGATTTATACTGATTATTAATAGAGTCAAAACCCTCTACATAATCTTGATTCAAGCGCCACTCTTGATACTCTTCATCGTTTAATGTGCGCTGCATCATGCTATCTTTGCCAGTGCTTAGCGCGTTTATACCGCCTGCACGGGCGCTATCAGCAATGGATTGATACATTTTGTCCTGAGCACGAGCCTTGGCCTCTGATGCAAACTTAAAGTTATCTAAGTCCTTTTGATAAGCCGCGTTCTGCATATCAACATACATTTGACGCACGCTATCATCTTTGATGTTGGCGGCTTCGATTTCTTTGAGTGCTTTTTGATGCCTGGCATGGATGCGCTGCTCCTCGCCTTGGTATCTCTCCATGATAGATAGAGCTGCTGCGTTTTTTTCTTTAGCGTAGCGTTCTTCTTCGCGTGCCAAATACTTAGCTCGCTCAGCAGAGCCTTCGGCGTAAGCTTCTTCTATACTTTCAACACGAGCGATATGATCAAGCTCGATTTTCTCTTTATCACTTGCGTATTGATTGACGATAGAGAGTTGAGCGCGTTCAATCGCTTCTTGCTGGCGCAATGCTTCTGCAGCGAGTCTTGCTTGTTCGCGCTGAGCTTGTTCAGCAATCTTGGCATCTTGCGCTAAAGCTTTGCCATAAAACGTACCTGAAGATTTACGAGACATGCCAGCGCTATGCGCCGCCTTTAGCCATCCTGGCGCATTGACCCCTTTGCCATCTTTGCCCCAAGCCGCTGCGTTTTGCTGAATACCAAAGTGAAAGCGCCCAGCGCCCATATAATCATTACCAGCACCGATACCGTTGATGCCACGTGCGGCGGCCTCTTCAACGATAGCTTTTAGCAGTGGTAAATCTTTAGAGTTATTCCAGTCTAGTTTTTTACCACCCTTATATAGATCACCATCAGCGGCATAGCCATGGTCATGCGCAGTAGAGCCAACTCGCTTACCACCTGATCCTTTACCAGGCTGACCGCCTGAATTCACTTTGAAAACTATCCCTTCTTCTTGTAAAAAAGATAATGCTTGCTCGAGCTCGGGATTTAAGCGTTGATTTCGAGTTGCGCCTTTGTTTGCGTATTGGATATATTTAGAAGCATCAGCGGTTGCTTTAGCAGTTCTTTCTCTAGCCTTAGCCTCTTTTTCAGCGGCATCAGCCAAGGCCCTAGTAGCTTTTATCTCCGCATCTACCGCACCATTTCTATAAGGGACCCCATTATTGTTATAAGGAAAAGCCACATTGGAGCCGCTTGCGCCTAACACACTCCCGAATGAATTATTGATTGCAGGGCGCTGTGTATTGATTCTATTCATTTTGCTAGACGCGCCATCCAATAGCTTGTCTATAGTTTCCATATCCCTAGCCCACTGGCTAGATATATCCAACATACTGCCACTCGCTAAAGCGCCAGCGCTGAAGAACCCGGTAAATAGAGCCTTACCTTTATCCGCTAAAGTATCTGCGCTGAAGAAGTTCTCAGCGGTTTGGCCAATATTGCGCATCTGCATACCGACTGCTGAAAAAGCATTGATGAGCTGCCCGATACCCGCCGCTATCCCAACTACTGAAGCGGCGGCTATGTTTATAGCTTGTCCAACGCCGCTAACTTCGTCTTTAAAGCTACCGCCTTGTTTCGTGCCTTCCTTAAAGTACTCTATTAGCGTCGCCATGGCCGGGAGAGCCTCAGTAACCAGCTCATTGCGTACGCCCTCAAAATTAATCTTTAGCCCTTCGACTTCATTGGCTAAGATCTTAGATTGCTCTATAGACTCTTTGGTTCTGATGACGCCAGCTTCATTAAGATCGCGCTCATAGTTTCTGAGCGCTTCGCCGTTGTTATCCCACAAAGGTATGATATCGCCAAGGCCACTAGCCAAAGACTCAGTGACAAATCTAACCTCTTGCGTGGTTGCCCCTGCCAGCTCCATTTCATCTACGACGGCTTGGATAGCATCGACACTATCCATTGTTGACAAGCTTTTACCGAATATCTCAAGCTCCGCGTCAGTTTTATTAGTGGCTTCTTGCATAAGCTCTAAGGTGTCAACCAAGCCGCCGCCACCGGTAGCACTAAACTCACCAAGCTTTTCTTGGGCGTCAGCCAATATATCGCCAACACCTTCCATCTCTAAGCCGTAACTTTTAGTAGCGGCTGTTAGTACCTGTAGATTTTGAGTAGACGTGTTCGCTCTTGTTGCTAATCTTACTAATTGCTCATCCGCTTCGGCGGTCTGTAGTGCTAAAGTTACTAAGCTTGCACCCATGACCGCCACTGACGCTACAACAGAAGCAGCACCCACCGCCGCTGCGCCCGCTAATCCACCTTTGCCAAAAGCATCAGAAATAGAATCAAGTTGCTCGTTAAGAGAGTCAATAGCACCACCGATAGGCGTGCCACTGAGGTCCTCAATCAACTGATCTTTAAACTTAGATACTGACTTACCCATATTCTCGGTACGGTCACGGGTTTCGCGTTCTGCGCGGGTCAAGCCATCTGTAAACTCACTTAGGCGTACCGCCAAATCAAGTGTCAATCTACCAAGTGAGTTTGTTGCCATGATAAACACCTTTTTTTGGATAATAAAAAACCCCAATCATTGCTGACTGAGGTTTCTTTAAATATTTTAGTTTGCTAAATTACTTTACCATTCTAGCATTTTGGGTTTTCAGGCTCTTAAACACACTAGATAGCATCGTAACGTATTAATACTGCCAATCCAGCTCAGCAGTATCGAACGTAAACTGTTGATTACCGTTATTGTAAAACCCTATTTCAAGCATCATTATTTTGGAATCTTTTAGTTTGTTTATAAAAAGTTCTTCAGAGCCATCCAAGAACATCGCTTCACTTGAGCCGCCAGCAGCCCTAGATAAAGAATATTGCTCAATACTATTATCATCAAACTTCACTGTCATGGTGCAATTTCGGTATTCACACCATAACTGACCATTATTTGTAACAAACAAGACCTCATTATTTAGTTCATCGGTATGCCTAATAATAATACTTAAGTCAGTACCACCACTATAGGGTGAACTTAAATGAACATTATTTCTAGATGTAGTTATAGCAGTATATGTCGTAGTATCACGCATTTTATCTACTGATTCACCATACATCCAGTTAGGGACTGCCTGAACCTCAGTAACTTCGTTCAATTGGGTAGCGTCAGTTTCTGCAATATTATTGCTAACTTCGCCAGCGCTGCTATTGTCTGCTACGCCCGGTGAAGGATTGTCAGACATGCCGGCCATTAAAGCCGAAAGCACCATAAATCCAATAAATACCACTGCAATCCATGTAAGGACTGACGTGCGATTAACTCTAGCACCACAACTGGGGCAGGAATCTGCATTTTTAGCGATAAAACCACCGCAATTTTTACAATTAACGAGCTTCGCCATACTCTGTCCTTAATGACTTTTTTTGCGATAAAAGCATTACTATAAATCATCAAAAACAATTCAGCAACATTTGTTAGCTTGTGTCCTCAATCTGACCTTCAAAGCTGACGATCACATCATCTTCATGTGGCATGAGCTCAAGCGCTTCTATATCACCCCCTTGAGAGTTGATATAGATAGCCATCATATTGGCCACTGCCTGCTCAACACGCCTACCCACATTTAGACTACCACGGCGATAGCGGTATTCCGCCCACTGCTTAATCTCAACCATCGTTAGATTGGTTTTTACTTGATGAACACTATTACCACCTATACCGTTGAGAGCCAATTCAAACAACAGCTCATGCTCGCCGGCGATTATTCCTTTTTCTTCTTCGGCGCCTGCTTCTCTACCGCCTTTTTTATATTATCAAGCCCCCATACCTTATTAAAGACAGCGTTCGCCAGTGGCTGAATAAAATTATCTTCGACTTGTTTTTTGGTGAATTGTAACTTACCGTCTTCATCAACTAGTGCCTTGCTAATCCATTCAGCGGCTACATCTTCCTTATTGTTCATACGGTTGTGCAGATCATCGCTTATGGCAAAAGGAAGGGTCTTGAACATAATATCGACTTCACAAAGCTCGCCTTTGTGATAAAACTCAACCTTTTCTGAATGTATTTCATCAACCAAGCTACCCGCTTTCACATCTGACAATAGTATCTTTGCCATTTTTGTAATCCTATAAATAAGTAAAGCCCCAATAAAGGGGCTTTTGGTTTAACCAACTAATCCATCCGTATCTTTTATAAAGCTTACGGATTTGTCTTATACGCCGTGATAGCCTTGGACTGACGCTTCATCGGCACTGAGTGCTTAACCAGTGAGTTTGGTTCAAACGTAGGGTTAGTGTCTTTCAATTGGGTTACGAACGAAGTCCAAGTACGAGTCGGTGGTAGCGTTACAGAACCAGTCTCAAGCACTGGCGGCTCTTTACTGTCCGACCAACCAATAAAGACCTCGATAGTCGCGCGTTCATCAGCCAACTGCAGTAGCGTCATATGCGTCTCATTTTTGGGGTCAGTGTTAATAGAGATAGAGCCTTCACCGGGCGTAGTAAGTCCTGGTACCGATGTAGTGGTATCCTCTTCTTCTAGGCATGTATCGTCAATATCATTGACACTATCATCGCCGAGTGTAATACCTGTGATGCAAATCATCTTAGTAAGCTCAGGCGTATCGCCATGCTTAATCCATACTTGCGTACCTTGTGATAGTACGCCTTTTTCGACTTTAGCCATGATGCTAATTCCTATGTGGTTGTAAATCGGTTGGTTTTGATTTCTTTAACGCGCTAAGATCCAATTAGCATCGAACCCGCGCGCATAAAGCTTGGTGTCTGTTTCGTAGTTGTTGATTTGTGGATTAAGCACCCATACCCTATCTTCTAACGCTTGGCGTACCGCTTCGCGTATCTCATAAGCGCGATGGACATGCGTGGCATAAACCATAATCTGAAATTGCACATCATCGAAGTTAGCTGGTGCATCTAAATGATTATTTGCTTGTCCGCTAATGGTCTGCCAGACAATATAAGGCGCAGGAGTACCATGCGGGGCCACATCCTCAAAGACGCGCTCATTAACATTGAACAGCGCCGCCAATGCGTCGTCAGCTTTAAGCGTGGCATTAATAGGTAAAAAGCTCATAGTTTGGCAATCTCTTTATCAAGCTCAGCGCTATAAGCGCGGGTGAATTCCGCTTGTACGGCATTCATATTATTATTAAGCGCAGGCCTCATAAAAGGACTGGCGCTATTGGTTGAGCTGCCATACTCAACTAGGCGAAAGTACCAAGTATCACCACCAGAGTTTGGCTTTCCTGATTGAGCGCGTTTCTTGGCGCCACCCTTTACACCCACTCGCATTACAACAAGACCAGCGCCTTTCGTTCGAGCAGGCTTAGTAACGATATTTTTCCATATCTTCTCAGGACTATCTTTATCATCGATACGTTTGGCATTCTCACGCGCCGCTTTTTTGACGATATTCATAGCTTTGCGAGACGCACGAGTCGCTGCATTTTTGGCCTTGCGCTTATTACCGAGCTGTCGTAGTTTAGCTTGGACTTCATCAAGGCCGGTTATATCATTTGCCATGATCAGTCCTTAAATTTTTCGACACCTTTACTCAAAGCAAAAGTCATATACTCAAGCCCAGTATCGCTATCTTCCATGCCTTGACTATCAATGGCATAAGTACGGCCCTGCCATATTACGCGCATAGTCGTATCAATACCCTTGCCAGTGCGATAGCGCACCTTCATGCGAGCGGTGATTTCTGATTGTGCTGCTTGAGCGGTCAGTAAGTCTTTAGTAGAGAGCGGCGTTATCTTGGCCCATACGGTTTTTAGAGTGGTCCAGCCGCCGGGCTGTAAGTAAAAGCCGTCATCATTACGCTCGCCCTTATCGTACTGCTGAATAGTGACTCTATGACGTAACTCGCCTGCCTTGACTGCCATAATTAATCCATATCTAAAAATGTCGAGCCTGCATCGTCTTCTTGCTCGATGAGCTCAGAGAGTATCTCGTCATTCTGTTCAATAAGCTGCATGATCAACGCTTCGCGCTCACTGGCTTGCTGAATCAGTATCGTGTTTTGTTCGACTACCTTTGTCATCAGTGCTATTAAGTCTTTGCAAGAGCAGCTTGGCTCTTCGCTTGGCTTCGCTGGTTCTGTCTTTAATCCACTCACGGCGCGCCTCACATCCTTTACAGTTCATATTAAACCCCCATGCGGCGGTACGGTTGCAGTACATGATAGGCCCCCATAGGCACCTCAACCATTGACGAATCGCTAACTGACTCACGATGAGCGTACCAATGCGCCACTATCATCAATGTAGCTTGATCAATAGACGCATTATCTAGCACGCCATCTGGATCTTCGCTTGGTATCGCCAACTCATAAATAGTACGATCAAGATACATCTGAATATGATCTCGAGCGGCTGCCACATATCCAAGCAATAAAGCATCTTCATCATCGTGGTCGATGCGGCATTGGAACTTTACCTGCTCAAGAGTCACCATCGTTAATCTGCCTTGTCGTCTTTAGCCTTGCTATCGGCCTTTTTGGTTGTTTCTGTTTTTGATGGAGTCGATTTAGGTGATTCGACTTCGACAGCATGACCTTTATCAATCAGCTCTTTGCCTGCTTTGACGGTTACGGTTAGCACTTCGTTCTTTTGTGCAATCGTGCGATCAATCATCATTCGTTTTAATGTTTTGATTTTCATGGTTTATTACTCAGCCTTGTTAGCAGGCTCTTTTTCAGCCTTGTTTTTGGGTTTTGGCGCAGCCTTAGTTTCTTTTTCAGCATCAGCATCCGCCTTTTTTGCAGCTTCAGCTTCTTTTGGGTCTTCAATCAGACCCATTCGCATAAGCTCTTTAGCATCTGAATCATTTTTTACTTCGCGCGTTGAGCCTTCGAAGTATTGCTTGTCGCCCCAATGTTGCTTAGTGACCTTATATTCCATGACGTACTCCTTTTAGTAAGACAAAATCAACTTCATAAACTGGCTTTGGCTTAATAAAAAGCCCCACCAATATATGGCAGGGCCTTGTTAAGTGATTTCGATTAAGATTATGGCGTGGTTTTGGCCAATAACGTTCCAGTAATGAACGCTTCTGGACGATAGACAGCCAGCGCTAATCGCTCTTCACAAAGAATGGTTACTTTGTTTTTCACAAAGTCATCTTCGTTCTGAGTTGCCACCGCCACTGACGACTGCTGACGATCAAACACTTGAGCCGCCATGTCAAATGCGCCAGTCAAGAATTTACCCGCACCCATTGCTTGTGTGGTGACGACAGGCAGACCCCATAAAGTTGGGCTGGCTGTGCCTTGCGGCTGACCAATGATATAGCGACCATCGTTGTCTTTAGTCAGCTCAATCTTGGTCCAGTCGATTGGGTTTAATACGTGACCACTGGCAGGGTATTCAGCGAGTACCGCTTGCAGCATTGCCAAGCGCAGCTGATCCATGATTGTGTAAGTAGCAAGTGTCGCAGGGTCGGCAAACGCGGTCGCTTGCGGGATAATGCCTTTTAGATTACCTGTTAAGCCATCACCGTTTAGCAACTGGCGGTCTTCGACTAGCTTCAAACCATACAATAGACGCTGGCCGATGTAAGACTCAAGCTGTGACGCATCATCTAAGATTTGGCGAGATGCTTTGATAAAGTGCGCCAGCGTACGGACTGGTACCGTTTCGTCATCAAATTGCAAGTCGGACTGCGCCTTTAGCGCACCTTCAGCCGATTGCGCGGCAGCATTGTTGGTAAAGCCAGTTTCGCGTACATACTCGATAGAGTTGCTATCAGTTCTGCCTGGGGCAATCAGATCACGAATACGCAATACCTGATTAGGTGGCGCGATAATACCGGGCTGGCGTTGAGCGGTAGTCAATGCACCAGCAGAGCCGGGCGCCTCTGTCGTGGCACTGGTCAGGTCGGCCTTAACTTGCAAAGTGGCGCGCCCGCCAGCACGAGGGTTTTCAACAAATGACTTAAACTGATCACTGTCATATAACTGACGGCCCAGTGACTTTTGTTGCTCCGGCTCATCATTGCCGCGGCGTGCTTGTTTTTGCTCCATGTCGTCAAGACGCGTCTTGGTTTCATTCATGGCTGTTAAAGCTTCATCGACCTGATCTTTTAGATCGTTGAGGCCTTTTTCACCCTTTTCCATGCGACCTGTCAGCTCTGTGCCAAGGCCGTTTACTTTGTCAGTCGCTTTTTTAAACTCAGCGGCGAGCTCTTTAACTTGATCTTCTGGTTTCATAACCAATCCTTATACATTGATACTTTTTAAGATATCGAGCGCATCGCTCATATCGGTGTCAGCTGCTTTGGTATCTTCAGGCTCGCCCTGAGTCAGTGATCGCAAACCGTGCCCAGCTATAGCAGTCGCTTGCGATTTCGAAAAGCCACCAGCGTCACGCAGGAACTTCTCAAATTCTGGTAATGTGGGCAAATCGCCCTTTTCTAATTTAGATTTAATGTTATCGACAAGGCTTTCATCGTTAGCGGGGAACGTCACGACACTGACTTCTTTTAAATCAATCGCTAGCAGCTCAAGCACATCATCGTCTTCGTTATATGACCATTTCTGCACACGGTAGCCGATAGATAGGCCATCAATCGCGCCCGCCTTCATCAGCGCATGTGCTTCACGCGCCTTGGCCACATCTTTGACCAGTAATCGACCTTCGCCGTACAAGCCTTTTTCATCTTCGACAAGCTTGGTCCATACACCGATGACATCGCTACGGCTGTGCTGCCACAGAATCGGCGGCATCTTGCCTTTGTCAGCCCATGCTTTGATAGTTTCTGTGTACGCGCCTGCCTTGACGACATCGCCATAACTGTCTTCAACATCAAATACGCTGCAGTAGCCACTAAAAAAGCCATCGTCATCGATGGCTTTTACGTTGAAATCAATGGCTTTAGTCTTTAGTTTGCTCATCATTGCGCCCCAATAGCTCGATAGGTGTTAAGTTAAGTTGTACAGTTAGCTGATCGGCACCGGCATGCGCTGGTAGATCCTCAAGCGCACGCACATCGTTACGCGTCATGATGCCGTTTTGCACCAATGTGCTGTAAAAACTAGCACGGCCTTGGCTGTCTGCTCGCAGCAAACCCTCGACCGAAAACTTAGGACGGTATTTAGCGCGGTCAGCTGGTGACAATAGCTTGCGAGCGATGGTCTGCTCGATGCGCACCAGTGTCGGCTGTAGCGAGTAAGTCAAATAACCCTGATTCATCTGCTCAAGACTAGATGCCCAGCTCGATGCTTTGTCTAAGTGATAGATAAGCTGCGGCGGTGTCTTAAATGTGCGGCAAATCTCTTCAACACCAAAATTGCGAGACTCAAGCAGCTGAGCGTCGGCGGGATTGATACGGATGTGGGCGGCACTAGCAGGCTCCATGCCCGCCTCCAGCACCATCCACTTGCCAGCGTTTTCAGGGCGACTAAACACCCCTAGGTTTTCTTTTAGCCGGTCGCGCTGCTCTTTGTTTAGTATTTTTTCGCCAGTCTTTAAAAACCCACCCGCTTTGAGATTGTTTTTAAACTCAGCGCCGGCTGCATTATTGGCATCAACCTGTGCGCCAATCACATCCGACTGGTACCGTATGGGCGACAACCCCACCAAACCATCAAGCGTAAAACCCTTGATATGCAAGATATCGTCTTCGTGGTATTTGCCATCGTCAGACTTCTTGTCATAGATATAATCAATCGTACCCGTTTTGCTGCGGCGCACCGTCATGCACTCAGGGTCCAAGATATCGAGAGAGATTACATCGCCTTTGATGTTGCGATGGATGAGCGCATAAGCATTGCCCCAGAGGTCAAGACTGGCAATCATCGCTTCCCAAAACTCGCTGGCCGTCATATCAGCATTTGGCTGGTCGTGCAAAATACGATAAAGCGGATGATTGACCGCTATGTTTTTATCACTGTCACGCAGATGCAGCGGCAAGGAGGCAATAGTCTCACTACGCAAGCGTACACATGCCCATACCGTCGCCAGTCGCAATGATGTATCTGCGCTGACACGGTTGCCCGACTCGGTGCTATTGCCGTTCCAAGGTAGTGATTCGCTGTCTTTATCTAACCGGTTAGTGCCTGAGCGCCATGCGCCGCGAAAGCGTGACCACCAGCCGACGTCATTTAATGTACTCATGCAATTATAGGGTCCTGTAAAAAGTCGTCTAAGCTGCCATCGTCTTGGTTATGCACGACCGCACGCGCCAGCGCCATGATTGCAGCCACTGGGCCATCAATCTTGTTTTCTGAGCGCTCTTTGTTGGGATAGATATTGTCTTTCTTGTCAAGAGTAGCCACGACGTTCGATATCATCCACGTCATAATTGGACAATCACCGTGCGCCCATCGCTGCGATAGCACCAGTGCTTCCATCTCTTTCATGGGTTCAGATATATTTTGCACGGTATGGCGTATCTCAACCATGGTCACGCCATCATCTGACAAGTTTTGCGCCAGCTGCGCCGCCTGCCATGGATCATAAGCAACCTCACGAACGTCGTGAGTGGCCATATCGTCAGCGATATCCTCTTCGATAGTGGCGAAATTAATCACCTCGCCATCGGTCACCGTCAGCAATCCAAGCTTGTCCCACTCTTGGTACCGCTCACTATTAACCTCACCTTCTTCATAAAGGCGCGCCTCAGGGATATAGTATTTTGCGTGTATGTGATAATTAGGGTCATCGCCATACGGCGGGAACACCATCACCTTGGCGACAATATCGATTTTGGTTGCCAAATCAAGCCCGATATAGCATGGCCTGCCTTGTAGCTCATCAAGAGACAGCCGCTCTGGCGCAAGGCCCCACTTAGACATATTCATCCAAGCAGACTTGGCACCGACAAACTCATTGACGTGCTTGGTTCTAAACGTGTTTTGCTTGCGAGCTGACTGCACCGCATCACGGCAACGAGCGGCCAAAAACTCACCGCCGACCGATATATCATAGTTTGGGTTGGCCTTACGTAGCGCCAGCTCGCTTGTCCAGTCATCTTCTTCGTCTTTGGTATAAATCATCGCCCACATGTCAGGCATATCCATGACACCTTCGAGCATCTTTTGCGCATCACGTACGAGCATGTAGCAGGGCCCACCGATACCGCTACCGGCAGTGGTAATAACAACCATCATCGGCTGCTCACGCGAACCCATACCCGTTTCCATTGTGTCGTATAGCGTGCTGTCTTTATGCTCATGGTATTCATCGACCAAGGCGCATGACGGACTTGAGCCGTCACCTGGGGTACCAATGATGGGCTCAAATCGACTGCCATCACGCGACACGTTCATGTTGGACGCATTGGATTCCACACCGTAAAACTCTTTGAGTTCTGGTGTGCGATCAACCATTTGCTTAGCGGGGCGAAATACCTCCCACGCTTGCTTCTCTGTGGTGGCCCCGCTGTAAACTTCAGCGCCGAACTCATCATCAGCGACAAACATGTACAAGCCGATTCCTGCAGCGATAATAGATTTGCCGTTCTTACGCGGTACAAAGATAATCATGCGCGAATAGCGGCGCAGCTTATTCTTTTTATTAATCCAGCCAAACGGAATGCAAATGCTAAACAACTGCCATGGCTCAAGCGTAATTTTTAGGCGTTTTTGCGCCCACTTGCCCTTGGTATGCGGCAATAACTGGATGAATTTGGCTATTTTTTCAGCTTTAGCGGGGTCAAATTTGTATGGAAAATCCTTTGAACGACTGGCTTTTTTGTCGTCAAGATGGCGCTGACATGCAAGTTTTACCCACTTACACGCGATAATTTTGCCCGCAACAACGTCACGAGCGTACTTTTCAGCTTTCGCAACATTGGTGTATTTAGTACGGGCCATTTCATAGTTTCTTGTCTTTTATTAGGCGTAAAAAAACCACCATGAAGGTGGCTGTGATGTCTTGCTTTTTATTTTTAAATACTTTGAGCAACTCTTCTTAGTTCTTGATTGATATAATCCAACGCTTGTTTATTTGTAAAATTAAGATGATTTAAATCATTACCGCCGGCTGTTGGATCAGAGGATACCCCTACTTCTACACAGGCTGTACGCCATGCGTTTTTGGCAAAAAACCTGTCTATAACCTTCACCCTATAACAACCAGAATATACATCCTTGGCAACCACAACCTCCATTCCAGGAAGGCTGTTTGATAACACTTCTTTTATATTTTCACTTCGGTCAATATCTATATCAGCCATAACTAAAACCTATCAAGTTTGTTGTATGATTAATATTATCACAAATCTGCAAATGGATTGCCTTGGTTTTCGTTTGGCTTTGGACCTATTAAACGCTGTCTGCTCGATGGATCAAGCCCAAGCAAACTTCCAAACTGCACCATCTGCCGCTTAGCTTCATTGACCACCGTTACCGCTGGGTTCTTAATCACGGTCTTCTCAGTATGGATGGTAATACCATTCTCATTAATATCTTGCTCAGCTTCACGCCAACGGCAATACGCCATGCAGAACGATTCGACATTATGCAAATCTGGTACCGTCAAAACATCATTGGCCAATAAATCTGGAACGATGGTTTCCCACATACCGATTGCAATCTCTGGCATCCATTCGGGCGGGTCAACCTTGGTCAGTTTGGTAAATTCAGGCTCGTTATTGTTTAGTGCACGCTTACCGGGGTTACCCGCCAGCTGTTTCTGCTTCGTGGGTTTTGGCTTTCGGCCGCGCCCAGGTACCGTTGCAACGCCGGCCATTTCAATCTCCAAATCTGTAGTTTTTGCCTTGACCTAAGTTTTTAATTTCGCGGTCGTAAAAATGTGTGGAGGCAGGCGGTCATTCGGGGCTTCCGGCTGAACAATTTTCCCGCCCTCCCCCTTTACTCGTTAGCTGTCTTTGATCTATGGCACTTACGACAAAGCGATTGTAGATTGCTGAGCTCGTCGGTACCGCCGCTCGCCTTATTGATTATGTGATCAACGTCGGTGGCTGGCACGTATCTGCCTGCGCGCTTGCAAGCCATGCACAGATGACCATCACGATTAAGTACTTGCGTGCGAAGCTTACGCCAAGCGTGTCCGTAACCGCGCTTGGTTGTGCTACCGCTGCGGTCTGGGCGCTTGGTCCAGTTGCTGCGCTGGTCTGCATGTTCATCACAGTATCCTTTGTCTTTACGTTTAACTAGGTTTGGACAGCGGTATTGGCGGCATGGTGTGGACGGCATAACTTCGGATTCCATTTCTTATTATCAGGCTCAATCAAAGCCATATACTTCTTGGCTTCGCTGTTGCCGTTGTTAGCTCTATCTATAAGCAGTCTTAGGTTTGATTGTCTATACTCTAGCGTTTCACCTGTGCGATACTTGATATACAACGTCTCGCTTGTGCATTCATATCTCATGGGTATCACACCTTACCAAACGTTAGGCATAAAAAAGCCCACGCTATTTCTAACGTGGGTAAGTGATAGTGCGCCCGGCAGGATTCGAACCTACGACCAAAAGATTATGAGTCTTCTGCTCTAACCGCTGAGCTACAGGCACGCAGCATCGCCACTGTTATTTAGCAATCATCACATGCAATGATTGTTAAATAACGGCAGCTCTCATTCAATTCGCAGTTGCCACCTGCTAGTGGGTGTCTCTATGGCATGTGCTGTCCGTGGCTAAATCGGTTAGGTAGTATCTCGGTGGTTTGCGTTTAGGCGCATATCAAAGCCTGTGCTCAATCACATAACAACCTCGCCAAATCGCAGGCATAAAAAAAGACGAGAGCAATTAAGCTATCGTCTTTTGGTTTAACTGGCCTTACCTACTACTTAAGCCAGTATGACAAAATCATACCTCACAGTGCGGCGTGGGTCAAGTGGTTAATAACGCCTGCCAAACTACAAAATCATACGCAAAAACCCCACCTTAGAGGCGGGGTTTGTTTTAGCTATATATTTTAGAAAGTCAATTAGGCGGCGGCACTAACAGAAAGGCTTACTTTAGAGATATCAGTTGTCAAAACCTGTCGCATATCATAGCCTTTAGCTGATGCAGCGTTTAAAGCGTTAATATAAGGTTGATGTAGCGCATTATTCAAAGCTTCAAATGTCCTTGAACTAACACTTATCTCATTAATACTTTTCATTGTTTTACCCCGTTAGTAGTTTAAACGCATTAAGAAATCTTTTTAAACTCAAGCCATTGGTGACCTTGTAGCCTTACTTCGAAACCTAATAAGTCTCTAAAAGATTGCTTATCTGCGTGATCGTGGAACTTCTTAATAGTGTATTGAGCGGCATCATCTCGTGCAAAGATTTTTGTTATGCCGTGATTAGTCGATTTGTTAATTTCTAACATGTAACCCAAAATAGAAATTAATATTTTAGCACTTTCAGCTTGATATTCTTCATCCTCCAAAGCACTAATGGAAGGCGCATGAAATACCTCCATAATCTTACATATGGTTTTTGCTCCCTGCCGGGCAAAGATAACTTCGGTAATAGCGATTACTTTATCAGCCTCTGAGTCAATTACCGCAATATATGTTGCTAGATTTGACCTTTGGAGTAGATCTCCAAAAGAATTACTGCTAATGATATGATCAAAGTTAGAAACTGTTAATTCAAGATTGCTATCATCGTTTATGTTGATTTGTTCAATCCAATCAGCCTCAATAGATTTGATAGATTTAGCATCAAGATTTTTTAAACTGTACATTAAAACGTACCCTTCTCTTTTCTTATATGGTTGTTATTTAAGAAGTTTCAACTATTGACAGCCCTGTCAATACATTATAGTGGTAACTATACAATATACTATTGTAAATTACCATATCTTTAATGCATCTCGATAATTACTAATCGAACTATCGGCAGCGGAAACCAATTTTTGTATATCATCAAGCATTAGCCGTTGATAACATAAAAAATGATTGCTGTATGTCCGATCATTAATATGTATGCCTGAGAACTTCAACCGACCTTTGACTGTATATACATCCCACAACTCATACAACTCAAAATGCAGTACCATGCGCGCCATCAGTCGTGCCAGCTCAGGCAGACTGTGAGTACATGCCTGCGGTGCAGCGCGCTTATCTTTATTACAGCGCTCAATCATATTGGCTGCCAGATACTGCACGACTTCATCGAAATGACGTGACCAATCCCAGTTAGTATCACTACCCCAAAGCAATATACTTGCCAGCGCCTTGGCTGGCGCGTCATCAATCATTGCAATAGCAGCGCAGTGGTCCTCCCAATTTACTTCAGGAGGCAGACCGCCAGCGCCGATGTTAAACTTAACGGTCTTAGCATGCATGCCTTGCTCAAGCCAGTCTTGGTTTGATAGCTGCAGATTTGGTGATTGGCCAAAGCTGTTATGCAGCTCGTCAATCAGTGCGTAGGCATACTGTCCATGCTTAGACTTTTTCTTTGCTGGCTCAGGCTTATTTGATACTTCTTGCGCTCGGACAACTGGCACAGCGTAACGGAGGAACTTATCTATAGATATAACTCTCTCTTTTTTGCGGTTTGGATTATTAAGCCATTTAAACTTAAGTTCGCCTTTGTCATAATCGACATGCAGCACTTTCATCACCTCGCCTGCCTTATCGACCCATTCGCTATCTTTCTCAATTTCCGTACTCACTTGACATTCTCCCCAGCTTCTTCACCTGCCAGCGCAAAGTAAGCAGCGCCATCTAAGTAGTTATCTTCACGATGTTCGCCTTGTTCTGAGCGGGCGAGCTTAAGGCATGCCATAAACTTCCAGCCCTGCTCTGGTGTCAATTCATGCCCTGTTAGCGCGTTAAACATCGCAACAATCTTTGGCATTGACCGCTCAGCCTGACCGCCTGACTTATCGTAGGACTTGCCACGCTCTGCCATAACTTCAACTGCTTCGGTGAGTATCTGCACGGCTTTGGGTGGTAGCGTGGCTGATGGTAGTGGATTAAAGGTCTTGGCGGTTGCTGGCTTTCGCTTAAAACGCGCCTCAAACCCAGTGATGCTCATACGGTCATTGGCAATGTCTGAATCAAACAACGGATTATTGAGCCACTCAAAGTAAACGATATAAGCATTAACGTTTTTGACCTTCACCTCCATACCATCGATATCAATCCACGTGCTACCCACTACATCAACGCTTTTCATAAAAACCCCTTATCAATTAATCCCGTTTAAACCCTGGCTTCATAACCATCAACAGCGCTACGAACCCAAGTAACGATAAAAGCGAGCCTGATAGCTTATATAGCTCAAGCACAGTGAATGACACAGCCAACACCAATACCACGTTATAAATCATCGCTAGCAGCGCATGAAAACACTCTGGCCAATATTTCCAGTCCATAGCTACTTCCCCTTTTTAGTTTTAATCGGCTTTGGCGCTGGTACGTCGACCACGCCTTTATTAATTAGTCTGTGGTATTTATAAATCATCATGCCAGCGTCACGGCCATGCCCAGATGTGCGACCTGCCCAGCCAGTGATCATCTTGAAGTCTTTAGCATTGCGCTTGGTGTCAATATTAGCGGGTGCAACTAAAATATGGCGAAGACCGTTACGCTCACAAAACTCTTGCCAGATGCTGCAATCGCGTGTGACAGACCCAACGCCTTTAATACGCTCACGGCCTATACTGTCATCCACCCATGTGCGCTTGCGGACATCCTCGATGCAGACGACCAAATCAACGTCTGACTGCGCCGCCTCATCTCTAATCGCTAAAACCTTATCTTGGGCGCTTAGAATGCTTTGAGTAGACACTTCTTGCAGTACACCGTCGATGCTATGAGCAAAACCTGTTTTGACGCCTGTATCGATACCGATTAAGATCATTAGCGAACCTCGACATTTTGAAATGGCAGAATACTTTCAGGTTTAAAGATTATCTTATAGTGATACTTTGATGCTGTCGTGTGGTCGAGCTGCTCAACTGTGTATGTCACATTGTCGCTATAACCCAAAAAATGTTTTTGATATTTATCTTTGCCAGTCTTACATATTGCCTCAAGCTGTCTATCTGCACTGTCAGCATAAATTGAACAATAACCGGTCATTTCTAAAATATATTCGCCACGTATGGCGTTATAGAACACAACACGGCGTAACACTTCAAAATTATCAGCATCTTTACTAACGTTTTTTGATGCAATCTTAGCGTCACCTTCACAGCCAGTTAAAACTAAAGAAGACAGTACAGCCAACACTATTAATTTATTTCTGATCATCTCTTACCCCTTAATAATTTGATTAAACGTCTGGCGGCTCATGGTTTCTTTAGTGCCGTCTGTGTATGTGATGACAACAGTATTGGTCTTAATCCATTCCTGTTTTTGTATCTGCTTGTTGTTGTAGATGTTTTCATGCTATATCTCCAAAAATATCAGGTTGCTGCTGCTCACAATTAGGCGATATCCAAAGCACTTCGGTGCGCTTGCCACTACCGTTGTGACTACTGATAGCTGTCTGTCTTGACGACTTAGTCCAGCCAGCCAGTGTGTCGTTGTATAACTCGTTGTCGTAACCACTGATTACAAACATACCCTTTGATTTTAGAGTCAGCTCGAGTAAACGAGTATGTTCAAACTCGCGCATTTCAAACTTGCCGTAACTGTCTTTGTTCGTGCGCGTGTCTAGCGTATAAGGAGGATCAAGATAAAACAGCGTGTTGCTGCGGTCATGTTGCTTAATCACGTTGTAAGCGTCGGCTCAGTGACTTCTAATACGTTTGTGGGCAATTCTGACCAAAGCGACTGTAGAGATGTGCCACCACGCGCTGTATCTAACCTAAACCCCGTCTTACCGCGAGTCGCGCCAGCTGAACCAAAACCCATTTGAGCGCGTACCAGCAATTTAAGCGCGGTCATCACTGGCGTATCGTTTTGGCCAACTTCTTTTGCAAATTCAAACTCAGTACGGCTATAAGGTGTCATAACAAGTAGTCGCAAAAGCTCGGTGCGCATTTGGTCGTCACGAATGACATTAAATAGATTGACGATCTCAAAATTCTTGTCGTTATAAACTTCACGACTTGATGGCTCTTTACTTATCAGTACGGCTGCTGAGCCACCGAATGGCTCGACATAACAATGATGCTGTGGGAAGTGGCTGATAATCCAAGGGGCTAAGCGCCATTTCGCGCCGTGGTACCGCATTAAGGGTTTGATGCTCATACCGCCTCCTGCAACTGGTTTAATACTCTGTCATAGGTTTCATCTGCTGACTCGCCTGGCAGCTTCTGTTGCTTGATATGCTCGTATGTTGCAGCGACATCCATGTTTGGCAGCGGCTCTTTGCGTAGACCGTTAAATATGCAGCACTTGCTCGGGTCTATCTTGGCCTGTACTGGCTGGCTATGGCTTGGATGAAACACATCAGGTAAGTCGCTGTCATAACCGTTAGACGGCTTGCCAGCGCTGTTGCTCCAATCTTCATTGTCGATATTAAAACGGCCCTTGGCTTTTTCCTGACGCGCTTGATCGGCTTTTTGATTGTTTGCTTCGCGTATCAGCCACTTTACGAGCTTAACTTTGCGATAAGACTCTGTGATCAGTGGATTGCCTTTGAGCGCTTGCTCAGCGTAATGACCTTTGAATGCTGAGACCTCAAACTGATACTGATCATCGGTCAGCTGTATCATCTTACCCGCTTTGAATAACTCACCGCGCATTTCGTCAATGGTTGGCGCTTCCCAGTTTTCGATGCTGTCTGCGTGTTGACTGCGGATTAATTCAGCCTTGGTCGGTTGCTGATTAGCTGTTGACTGAGTTGGCTGTGCTGGTGCAACTGGTGCTGGCTGGTTGGCTGATGATTGATTGTTGTCAGTAGAGTTATCCACAGAGCCATGATTAAAATTATCCACAACCGCCTCGCCCGCGTGTGTGTGCGCCTCTCTCTCTAATGGTTTATGGTTATTGGTTTCTGGTTCATGGTTACTAGTTATAGCAGCGTTTTTAGCGTTACCAGCGTTACAGTCATCGTTACTTGGAGTTACAGTTTGCGTTACATCGTTTGCAACGTTACTAGCGTGACACTGTTTGATAGCATCGATATGCTTAGCATGTAATTCCCTTAAAGCAGCAGTACCAATACCCTTATCGACAGACACGCCTATATCAGTAAGGTCGTTAATCATATTGCGCTTGTCTTGACGAGACTTGCGAGTACGTTCTGCAGCTGTCATAGGCGCATCATCATCGTTACACGTAACGTTACACCCATCGTTACTTGGCGTTACACCTTGCGTTACATCATTCGTTACAGCGTTACGCTTGCCGTTACTATCAGCGTTACCGTTTTTGAATTTGTAATTCTTAAGCTCTTTATCGATACGGTGATGATGATGACGCTTGCCACGTTTGACAAAATATTCATCAAGGATGTATTCGAGCATTTCAAGATATTCAGGCGTAGTACATAGCAGACGACGTGCCAGCTTATTCATATCTGACGAATCGATGGCTTGTTCGTTGTGATAGTACATATCTATCAAGTCACGATAGATAGCGCGCTCAGGCAATGACAGATGACGTGTTGAGTTATTAAAGTCAGCAATATTGAAGTTATAGAAATGCATTAGGCCACCTCATGAACGATGGCAAAAGTCTTAGCAAGATGCGTAAGGCCTTTTGGCGTGAATAGCGGCTGAGTGGTTGCGACTCGCTCGTTGCTGTTGCCTTGATACGTCACTGCACGCTCTTCCATAAAGCCTTGCTTCATGCGAATGCTGCTCATCTTTAGCTTGTTGCGCTTGTCGCGGTACATCCAATCATGGCCCAGGCACCAATTAACAAACTTGTTTTGTGGAATACCAAGCGCTTTAGCAGTGTCTCGAACGTTTAAGCTACCCATGGCGCAGTCGATAACATCCAATGCTGCAGCTTTAGGCTCAGTAAGTGCTAAGCGTGACTGCTGATTCTCGATAAGCTCAGCCTGATCAGCGGCAAGGCGTAATGCTTCAGATAAGGTGGCAGGGATGACTGGTGCGCTGGCTTGTGCTTCTAGCTCTTGCCAGCGGTCAATAACTGCAGCGGTAAACTCAGGTGATAAGCGAGCGACAATTACAAGGCTGTCTCGCTGGTCTGATAAAAAGTGAGTGTATTGCTGGCCGTTTTGCTCATGCGTGTACTGATGGGGTGTCGTATTTTTTACGATACCCTTTTCGACCAAAGAGCGTATTAGCTTTAATACATTGTCATGAGGCTTGTTGCATAGGTCTGCCATTTCACGGCTAGACATACGTTTTTTATTATTTGTTTGCAAAGTCTGAATATTCATAGTAGTATTCCTTTATCAAGTGTTTTGCTTTACAGAAACGCCTAAACCCCATCAGTTCCCGCTGATGGGGTTTTTGTTTGCGCGTTGATAATATCTTCGATACTGACATCGAGATCTTCGGCTATTTTCTTGAACTTCTCATAAGCTTTTATCAATCTGATATTGGTATTGATGATGCTGGCAAGTGGACGCGCCTTATCAATACGGTCAAACTCACGTTTGATGTCTGCATCATCGCCAGTCACTTCCGTTGCTTCTCTTAGATGGCAGGTCTTACATTTATTGATAGTCGTATTACACATGATTATTACCCTCACAATGATTAGCGATTTGAACGCTGAGTGTGCGCAGCGCGACCATGGCATCTTGAATCTTTGTCTGTAGCGCGTCATGTTCTTTGCAATCGATACGGCCATCTTCTAGCGCTTGTTGCATCTCACTCATGATGTCGCCCTGGCAGGCTGACGTAGATAATGCGGTCATGATGATACTTGCCTGCGTCGCTTCACCATCAACCTTACAAAACACACCACCAAGACGCTGGGCCATCGCTTGAATGATGCTCGTGTCGTTGGTGTATTCCATGATAGTGAGCGCTTCATCTAAACGTAGATGATGCGTGTCAGTATTTGGATTAACCTTATTGTTTAATACAGTGCTCGACATACCCATGCGCGCGGCAATAGCTGTTGAGCCGCCATGCTTAGGGTTGTGTACTGTCTTGTGTGCTGCGTCGATTACGTCCATCGTGTCCTACCTATTTATAAAAACGTTTTGTTGATGAGTGGTTGGTTGTAGTATTTACTACAGGCAATTAAGAATCTTCGGTTGTTTCGACTGGTAAGCTCCGTAGATATGAGAAATCAATATCTTTTCTTAGGTCTTCACACTTGACGGCTTGATTGGCGTTCTTTTCAATCTCAATCGCCAAGCCAGCATCGCAAGTGCGGTTGCCATAATATATCTGACGCAAATGACCTAAGGTCGAGCCACATTTTTTGGCGAAATCTGCTCTTTCTTTCTCACTGCCCATAGAACTAATAAATTTTTTCAGACTAGAGATATGCTTAGCCATTGATTTGCTCCTTATAAAGTCATTAATTTAGCATATGCTAACTTTTTAAGCAATTTTTAATTAGCAATCGGTAATTTACAAAGCGCTAGATATCGTCAAGATACCTCTAAAATCAGGAGGGTGTTATGTCTACAGATGTACAAGAGCACAGGCGGGCTAGATTGGTTACGCTATTAAAGGATTTTAAAAAGCAGGGTAAAAGTGTGGCTCGGCTAGCAAAAGAGTATCCAGTTGATCCCAGTTTTATTTCTCAACTTAAAAATAAACATCGTGGGTTTGGTGAAGATGCTGCCCGAAACTTAGAGCAAGCGTTGGATTTAGAACCATTTTATTTTGAGCCTTACTTTGATCAGCTTAAAAAAACTATTCAATCCGATGATCGCCTGAGCCATTTAGATGCAATTTCTAGGCTCAGCAGTCCTGAATTGATGGAGGAAACTAATAAAGGATTGGAGGATATGGAAGCAGAGTTTCCTATGTATTTTATTGCGGATGTGATTTATATCTCTAAATCAGAACAAGGGCAATGGGAAGACTGCAGAGAGGCTCAAGAGAGCTATAGAGAGAATTTAATTGTTATTAGCAGCAGTGTTTCTGTATCAGCTTATGCTGTTTTGTTTGAAACTGATGAGTTCTTTCCTGTGATAAGGGCAGGCTGGATTGGAGTCTTTGATCCAGCCTGTGGAAATGACAGTGGCGACTTAACACATATTGTCTTGAAGGATGGAACTCATTTGTTGAAAGAATATTTATACTCTAAAGGTGATAGGCTTTTCTTTGAATCGTTAAACTCAGATAAAAGAGATTCTTTTTTGTCGAATGAAATTGACGAAATGGCTTCCTTGCGTAGCCTGATGCATCCTGAATCCTTGACATTTAAAGTAAACCCTTCTTAACACCCTCCCCTTTTTTGATACCGCCTGTATGGCGGTTTTTTATTGCCTAAAATTCGTTGCATTCATAAAAATTACATTATATTACATTTAGCACTTGCTAATTATTTAGCATATGCTAAATTAGTATGCATCACATCGACACAGAGTAACTGTTATGAACTCAATCAAAGATTTACTAGCCAGCATCGGCACCATCACATTGTTAGCGCTTGGTATGACAGCAGCAACGGCTGGCGCGCAACACATCAACCAAGCGTTTGACCGCTCGCAGGCAGGCCATGACGCCATGATTGCAGAACACAAGGCCTACCTAGCCAGCGATGACGACTACTATGTCACCGACCCTATGAATGGCTTTGACGAAGAAGTCTATGAGGCATCCGAGCAGGCAGCTACCGCTCGTCATGCCAATCTATTTATCTCTAATGCTTACGCTGACAATTAACTCCAACCCTGTCTTGCCAGCTGGCGAGCCAGTCCAAACAACCTAAATAACTTAACTAAAAAGGACAGTCCTATGACTACCCCAACCAATGCAGAAAACTTCGTAGGCGAACTTAACGCCGGCGTATTTGCCAAACAACTTGGCCATGTCTTATCAGATGTCGCTGAAAGTGTCGCTAGCCACGGTAAAAAAGGTGAGGTGACCATCAAGCTACGTTTTGCACCATCAAAGGCTGAAAATCAAGTTGAGATGGAATGCGATCTCTCTTATAAGGCTCCCAAGGCTGGCCGTGGTCATCGTGCAGAGCTAACGCCAAGCGATACGCTCATGTATGTCAACAAAGGTGGTCGTCTGAGCTCATACCCTGAGAATCAGCATGACCTGTTCGTCAATCACACTGCTGCCGAATAACGGCAGCAGTCAATCCAACCAAACCCATCATTAAGGAATACCAAAAATGTCAGACAATAATGCGCAAATCGTGGCCGAATTGGTTCAGCAGCAGGATATGAGGCTAAAAAACCCTGATGCGAAATCACTAGTGAGTGTCCCTGAAGGCTATACGCTAAAAAACACCGAATCAAACCAAGCGTATCGCAACCGTTTTCGCGGTACGTTTTCGACCACATCTCTACAGGGGTTTGCTGACTATATAAGTCAACGTGATAGTGCGGACAAGTGCTTTGTTGATAATACCAGTGTCAATCAACTGTCCTGCCAAGCGATTTTCAATTTGGGTGATGAATTAGTAGCTGGTCACGCTGACGATACTGCCAACCTAGTATTAAAGATCACAAATGAGTTTGCTGCGTTGCGTAAAAATCAGCGACTCACCCAGAAAGAACTTATCGAATTTGTGCAAGATTACGCTTACTGCTTGTCGTTCCATGAATCAGTAGATGGTGAAGTTGCTGAAAAAATGAGCCTTGCTACTGCCATTAATGCTTTCCGTAACGTGACCATTAAGACAGCGCGTGAGATGACCAGTGATGTGCGAGATATGAGCTCAACCAAATCAGCGCTCGAACATATCGAAGCAGATTCAGCAGCAAAACTACCAGGCTTTATTGTTATGAACGCGCCTGCATATGACGACTTACCAGTAGTAGACATAACAGCGCGTCTATCTGTAATCACAGATGATGACAACGTTCGCTTTGGTGTCCGTATCGTGGGTGAGCACAAATTACTAGAAGACTCAGCTGACTTCTTTATAGATCTAATTAAGGATGTTGTGCCTGAAGGCTTGCCTGTCTATGCCGGTACATTCGCGCCGTAAACAATCATTGTCTATAAGGTAAGGCTTGCCAGCATATACATCAGTGCTGGTAAGCATCAATCGAATTTGTAAGGTAGGTAACTAATGGCTGATGATATTGATCGCGCTGGTGAGCGCATAGATGCTGAAATGACTGCTCGTCTTAGAGTGTTGCCGGTATTCGATATACCCTCGCTTCCTGAGTGCATATCATGCGGTGAAGAAATACCAAGCAAGCGACGCGCCATTGGTGGCGTAAGGCGTTGCTTAGACTGCCAAAAGCACCATGAAAGCTCGGTAAGATTTTGGAATCACGGTTTTAAGTAATAAGGGTGGAGATACTTATGGAAGCATTTATTAAAGAAAGTGATTTTAATTGGCTGTGTTTGGCATTAAAAGGAGAATGTAGCGAGCGACCTCACCTAGAGTATATCCATGTTGCAAATGGCAATGCTTACGCTACAGACGGTCACCGTATGCACGTAGCGCCTTGCAAGCTATATGATGGAGTTTATTGTCGCTATGAAATTGCAGAGAGCCTAGATTTTGGAATAGAGTCTCCCGACAGTAAGATCGATGTCGAGACACCTGATGGATTTAAGCCGCAAGTCGTTATGATCAAGCAAGCGGCTAAAGCATTCAACCCCGCCAACGAAATAACAGCCTCTGACTTCTACGTGCAAAACGGCTTCTATGGTCAATTGGTGGCAAAAGATGGTAATAGCGCCTTTCAACGTATATACGTGCTTGAAGCAACTTTTGGAATGTCTACCAAGGGCCAGACTATTTTACACACCCACACCAATAATGATGGCGAAAACTTTATGTATGCCAATGATGACGAAAGGTCTTTTGTTGTGATGGGTATGAAGTTGAACAAGGAGAGTGATTGTGAGAAAAAAATATAAGATAGTCGGCGAATTTCCTATGGCAAATGGACGATCTCAAGTAAGTATTGAGTGTCCATTCTGCGAAAAAATCTTTAATGCGTATGTTCGTTCAATGGCAGGAAGTGGTAAGAAATGCCCTAACTGTAGCGCCATACATCATTACAGAAGTGGAGAAGCTGAAAATGAAAAATGAAACTCAAGCCATAATCGACCTACTCCATCAGATGGGCCTAACGCCCCTTGATTGGGTAGATGCCAAGCAGTTTGCTGCGCTGACTGGCATTGCCGAGCAAAAGCTAACTCACCGTAAGCGAGAGTGGCCAGAAAACGTTGTTTGGATGAAGCAGAGTGGTAACCTATATTACTCAATAAGAGGATATAACAAGTGGATGACAAAACAAGCAAACATACGTTACCGCAAGGCGTGCGGCTTAGATCAGGTAGCATCCAAATCCACTTTGCACGAAACGGTGCCAGGTATCAAGTCACACTCCCGCACCCAGTCACTGCAGCGGGTATCAGTGCAGCGGTTAGAATTAGACGCGACTTAATCACTAAAGCGGAGTGGGGTGTGCTGACTGAAGCAGACCTCGCCGCCGCCAGAGGCGAATGGGTAAATGATAATAGTGTTGTTGTAGAAGATGGCGCTCTATTTCAAGAAGTCGCCCAGAAATATCTGAAACACTGTGAAGCCAATGCCGACTCTAAAAAAGACTATATCAGCGCGCTAAATAAGCACTGGATGCCGCGCATGGCACTGATACCTATTCATGACATAACATCCGACCTGATACGCGACATCATATCTGATATTGGATTTAAATCTGATAAGACATTTAATAACTGTCTGGTGCCACTTCGCGGCGTATTTGATAAAGCGATTGAATTACGTCTTATCACGCCAGCAGACAACCCAATGTCGATGATCAAGAATAAAAAAGTGCAGTCTGGGTTACCGGACCCATTTACGCGCGATGAGATGAATGCCCTATTAAATTGGCTGAATAAGAATTTGACAGATAAGGACCATTTTTATTATTGGTATTTTGAAGTCGCGTTTTGGACGGGCTGCCGCCCCAGCGAGCTTTATGCTTTGAGATGGAAGGACATCGACTGGTTTAATGAGTCAGTTATCATTAATAAAAGCCGTGTGCGCGGCGTTGAGAAGCAAGTCACTAAGACCCATACAGCGCGCGAAGTATATTTGAATGACCGCTCGAAGCGTGCATTTGAGGCACTAGAGGCTATGAAGCTCAGCGATGACTATGTGATGATATGCCCAGAGACCAGCCAGCCATTTTATAATGAAAAGCCTGCCCGCATGCGGCTGATTGAAGCAATGAAGGCGACAAGGGTAAGGCGTCGCCCAGCATATAATGCTAGACACACCTATGCGACGATGTTACTAATGTCTGATGTTAATCCAGTGTTTGTAGCAAATCAGCTTGGCCATAGTTTGCAAATGCTTATTAAGCGGTATGGGCGTTGGCTGCATGGTGATCAGAACAAGATTGAAGTATCTAAATTGAATACGGATTAAGGATTGCACTATGAAAATAGATGAGGTTATTGAAAACTTAGAGATAGAAGTTTTATGGTTGCTTAAGCAGGACAGTCAAGAACTTCTAAAAGTAGAGGTCTCACCAGAACTTTATATAGAACTAGAAAAACGCGCTTATTTTAGATGCAATCATTCTACTGTTTGTCAAACTTGGCAAGGATTGCCGATTGAAGTATGCCATCATTTAGGAAAGCCATACGATATAAAAATAGAAGCAAAACCTGAAACTATAAATTTATTTAAATCCGATGAAATTGCTATACCAAGATACAAAGCACCTTTTAAATATCAAGATATATAAAAAACAATTTACGTCAAAACTACGTCATAAAAAAAGCCAGCCACCTAAGTGACTGACTTTCTTTAAAATATTTGGTGGAGATGGCGGGAGTTGAACCCGCGTCCGCCAGCATTACGCTCATGAATCTACATGTTTAGTTTCTGTCTTTAGTTTTAATCCGCACCGATCCGACAGTCAGGATGGATTGGACGATTCTCTACTTTTGAACCCAAGCGATTGAGACAATCACTTGTGGCGAACCTATATACGGACGCTTCAACTGGGCTAACCAACTATAGGTAATCGGCAGCGCAGTAAGCAGGGTTTAAGCTGCTAGAGCGTAAGTTTCGTCGTTTGCGACTATAACAATATATGTTTGATTAACGAGAGGACATACACTCTCGACATGCATCATTGAGTTTCATCACCAGCGTCGAAGCCAGAACATCCCCAATAAGACTGAGTATTTTAGACTAACTTAAGCTTTGACTCAACCTATAACCGTTAGTTATTACATTAATTTACAGGTTGGCTATTACGTTTAAAGCTTATCCATCTGTTTTAATTACTCTACTTACTATATAGGGTCAACTCACCTAAGTTCAATAGCTAAGAGACTATTTATAAGGCAATATTTATAAGAAAAAGTTAAGCTAAAACCTTATTTAACCATCTACCGATATTCTGGATTTGCGGCATACAGACTTGATGTGCCATCGGATAAGTATGATATTCAACGTTGTAGCCTTTATTTGTCAATAACTGCTGCGCCTGCTCGCCGAGCATCACGGGTACGACTGGATCATGCGTACCATGCTCAATCAAAATCGGTAGGTCTCTATTGGCAGCACTATACTCAATATTGTCATTGGTTGCTAAGTAGGTAGAGAGCGTCATCAGACCCGCCAAGCGCTCTGGATGACTGAGCGCCACATGATAAGCAACCGCCCCGCCCTGCGAAAACCCAGCGATAACGATATGTTCAGGTTTGACGCCGCGCTCAATTTCACGGGCAATCAAATCGCGAATCTGCTGCGCGGATGCCTCAATTTGTATCACATCAACTTTACGCTCAAGACTCATCTCCAAGATATCATACCAAGCCGGCATCACCATCCCACCATTGACCGTGACAGGACGCTTGGGCGCATGCGGAAAGATAAACCGTACTGCCATGTCGTCAGCCAGTCCGAGCTGCGGCACCACAGGCTCAAAATCATGACCGCTGGCCCCTAAGCCATGTAACCAAATGACCGCTCTGTCTATCTTTTTTTGTGCCGGATTGTGCTCGGCGGTGACCACGTCTAGATACTTACTCATTATCGCTAGTTTCCTTTTATAAAGCATAAAATATGCATCAAATATAGAACTGAGATGGCGTTTGTATCGCCTTTATCCCTATTATTTTCATCAATTTTTCACAGTGTTTTGCACTGACTGACAAAATCCAGTCACGCTTTTGTGCTACGATAATTATAGACTCTGCTACAACTGATACCAATTTCTGCAGAGCAAGTACGACTGATATCAAACACTGCGCTCACTACTGTATGACGCCTTATTTATATTTTTCAATCTCATATCACCAGTGCCCTATATAGCAGGCACCCTTTAATAAAGATATTACGTTTATGACTCATATTTTACTGGTAGAAGACGATCCGGCGATTGCTATGTCGCTCAAAGTTACTTGCAAGCGTGAGGGCTGGCAGATGACGTGGCTCGATAACGCCAGTAGTGTATTGCCGATGCTACACAGTAATGAGGCGCAAGATTTATCGGCTATTATTCTAGATATTGGGCTGCCCGATGGTGATGGGCTCAGTCTCTGCCAGCAGATACGCCATACACCGGATATAGGCCAATTAAAAGATATCCCTGTGGTGTTTTTGACCGCGCGTAGCGATGAGGTTGATCGTATCTTGGGGCTAGAGATGGGCGGCGATGACTACTGCGCCAAGCCTTTTAGTCCTCGTGAGCTGGTCGCACGCCTAAAAGCCATTTGGCGTCGTGAGCAGCTGCTCTTTGAGCAATCAGCGGCCACGGCGACTGTTACTGAGGCGGCTGAGAACGCCAATCAGGATGTATCTGCCCTTTCCTCTGGCAGCACTCCTGCTCACCATCTATCAGGGCAAGCCTTGAGCTTTGAGTGTCAATCTGGCATCTGGCATTACCAGCCGCTCAATTACTCTTTGATGTGGCAAGATACAAAACTGGAGCTGAGTAATACCGAGCGTAAGATTTTATTAACCTTATTACAAGCGCCCAACCAAGTCTTTAGCCGTGATCAGCTGCTAAATGCGGTAAGCGACTATCCTGATCATCGCCTCGCGCGGACGATAGACAGTCATATCAAATCCATCCGTAAGCAGCTGGCGATCGTCGATCCTAGCCGCGATGTTATCTACACGCATCGCGGTTTGGGGTATGCCTTATGTCCGGCTTAGCGCATCCGTTATAGTCAATTCACTCTAAAAATGACATAGCGCTGCTGGGATGAATTTTGCGCAGCCTCTGTGATAACAGCACGCAAGTAAAATTTATACCAGTAGCGCGTTTAGATTTATAACAATTTTAATTTGAACTGACTATATACTCATTTATAATATTACTAAAGTGCTAAAGACATGAACGCTCCTGATAAGAGTCATCGTCACCTTGACAAAACACCTGCTAATCAGAGCAATTGGTATGCCAAACTGCACCCCATTGGAACCGCGCAACAAACCCGCAGTCCGAAACGCCTGCTAAATTTGAGCATATTTTTTCGGATTTGGCTTGCAGTCGCATTAGTGCTAAGCATCTGCGGTGTGGTCGCTTTCACGCAGCTGTTTGGCTACGTCAAACCCACCGCCCAACAAGTCATCGAAGACACGTTGCTAGATACCAGTAAACTGCTGGCTGCGACGCTGCAGCTACCATTGGCATCAGGGCAATTGTACGATGATACTTATCAAGCCACCCTTGATGCGACGCTCAAGCACACTTCAGGCGCGCGCTCTACCCTCGAGCCTACCCAAGAATCCTCAAATAATAACAACTCTCGCGTTTATGTAACAGACGCGAATGGCGTGGTCATATATGACTCTTTGCCTACCCCGCTCAATGCCGAAGGCCAGGACTATAGCCGCTGGAATGATGTGTACCTTACGCTGCAGGGTCGCTACGGCGCGAGGAGCACGGCAGATATCAATAGCACTCGTGGTAGCTCTATTATGTATGTCGCGCAGCCTATCATCGATAGCAGGGGTGCCGTGATCGGTGTCGTCAGTGTTGGCAAACCGGTCGATAGTGTGCTGCCATATCTTGATAATACCCGCAATCGCATGCTCATTACCGCGCTGCTGATGAGCATTGCCGCTCTTATCCTCGCAGGACTGGTGGCATGGTGGCTCAAACAGAGCATTACTTTGGTCACGCACTACACCAATGCCTTAGCTGAAGACACCAAAAAACCCTATTTTTATTTCGGTCATGAGCTCAACAGCTTGACAGATACGATCGAGTCTATGAAACATCGGTTAGAAAACCGCGCCTATGTCACCGACTATGTCCATACCTTGACTCACGAACTCAAAAGCCCGCTAACCGCCATTCGTGCTAGTAGCGAGCTATTAGAAGATGAGCAACTAGATGCAGAAGATCGGCAGATGTTAAACCACTCGGTCGCTGAACAAAGCATCAAAATGCAGCAGCTGATTGATCGTTTATTACTACTGGCCAAGGTCGAGCAACCTACCTTTAAGCTCAATCGGCAACTGACAGCGCTACTGCCAGTATTGCAAACCCTCACAAAAAACAACAGCGCCAAACTACAACAGCAAAACCTACCACCTATCAATATTTATAGTGAGGATAAGTGTGTGACTGACTTGGTCATCGCCGAGGCTCCAATACGGGCCAATGCGTTGACAAACCCGCATGTCTTTGCTGATCCGTTTTGGTTGGTACAAGCGCTACAAAATGTGTTAGATAATGCCATTTATTTTGCCAACACTGAGGTCACCCTTACTGTGTATAGCCACTCTCACGATAGTAGCGACAAAACCGTGACCATTGATATCTTTAATGATGGCAAACCACTGCCCGAATACGCCCTCTCTAAAGCGTTTGATCGCTATTTTAGTCTCTCGCATCAAAGCCTGCAGACCCCTCCCTCAATCTATCAAGCACCCGATCAAACCAATCAGACTGCGCCTGATCAGGCTAATACAGCGCTTAAAAAAGGCACGGGTCTGGGCCTCACCTTAGTCAAGCAAGTAATCGAACACCATGGCGGTCATGTGAAGATCAGTAATATCGGCACAGAGCAAGCCTTTGCTAGACATGACAAAATTCCAAACGCTGGTGTCAGCGTACGCATTACCTTACCGCTGGCTTAAAACACACCCGTTATACCAATTCATCGATTTTTCATCAGAACTGCACAGGATTTCTACTCGCTTGTCTTACGATGACGTTATACACATTCATCAATTATCTTAGGAGTAGAGACCGCATGCCACAGTTATCAATGCATCCGTCTATTGTCAAAAACTTAGTGGGGCAAAGCCGTCAGTGCTGTGCTCAGACTTTATCCGGCCAGGGGATAGATAGTATCGCGTTTGGTCATTGGCTTGCCATACCCAGTCAGCAGCTACTATTGATATTTCGGCATCAGCAGTGCGTGGCGATTGATACCTATCCGCTGGCAGCGTAACCGATTGACCACTCACAAAAAAGCCCTTTAGCATTTTTAGTCATGGCACACTAAAGACGCTAAAGGGCTGATACGCTAGATAACTGATGCTATCTCACGATATTACGTAATTGAGGAGACCGGCGGCTCGACATCGGCGTTTTGACCACGGTGGCGCAGATAATGATCGAGTAACACAATCGCTAGCATCGCCTCGGCGATCGGGGTGGCACGCACCCCAACGCAAGGATCATGACGACCTTTGGTCAGCATGTCGACAGCTTCGCCTTGGGTATTTATACTCTTGCCAGCCGTGGTGATACTAGAAGTTGGCTTGAGGGCGATGCTCACGCGGATATCTTGTCCTGATGAAATACCGCCCAAAATACCACCAGCATGATTGGCCGTAAAACCCTCTGGCGTCAGCTCATCACGAGAGCGATGACCGAACTGCCCTGCTACCGCCATACCATCGCCAATCTCCACCCCTTTGACCGCATTGATACTCATCATGGCGTGAGCGATATCCGCATCCAGACGGTCAAATACCGGCTCGCCCAGACCCACAGGCACCCCACTGGCGATCACTTCTAGACGCGCGCCGCAGCTGCTTCCTTCGCGGCGCAGACTGTCTATCAAAGCCTCAAACCGACCAATAGCGTCTTTATCCGCCGTAAAAAACGGATTGCTATTGACAAAGTCCCAATCAATTTGGCTAGTATCAGTGACGCTGCTATATTGATCGCCTAGCTGCGTTACATGGCCACGGATTTGCACGCCCAAGCGATCTTGCAGGTATTTTTTGGCAATAGCACCAGCCGCTACCCGCATCGCCGTCTCACGCGCTGACGAGCGTCCACCACCGCGATAATCGCGAAAACCGTATTTCATACTATATGTATAGTCGGCATGACCCGGACGAAAGGTATCTTTGATATCGCTATAATCTTTGGATTTTTGATTGGTATTTCGAATCAGCAGCCCGATCGAAGTGCCTGTGGTCTTACCTTCAAAGACGCCTGAGAGGATCTCGACTTCATCGGCCTCACGGCGCTGGGTTGAGTATTTAGAGGTGCCTGGCTTGCGGCGATCCAGATCTACCTGCAAATCCTCTGCCGACAGTGCCAAACCAGGTGGCACGCCATCGACAATGGCCATCAATCCGGCGCCATGTGACTCACCGCACGTCGTGACGGTAAAAACCTGCCCAATACTATTGCCTGCCATATCTGTCCTTAAATCCGTAAAATCTATTGCGCGCTATCCTATTGAGGTATTGACGCATGGTCGCCGCTTTTATTTGTCATCTAACAGCACCGCCTACATACGACTACTGCGCGCTATCCAATAACTGCACATAAGCGGCAAACAGCTCGCGGTTTGCCACCAGCTCATCATAAGTCATGGCAAACACTCCATGACCACCACGAGCAAATTTTAACCAGTCAAAACTGATATCAGGATAGGCTTGTTTTAGCGCCCATTCACTATCGCCTACCTCGCAGACCAGCAAGCCTTCAGGGCTCAAATAATCTGGCGCTTCAAATAAGATACGATGTACCAAGTCCAAACCGTCTTGACCCGCTGCCAATGCATGCTCAGGCTCATATAAAAATTCAGGCGGCAAATCAGCCATGATGGCAGCATCGACGTACGGCGGGTTGGTGACGATTAGCTCGTACTGGTTTTCAGCAGGTATCTTGGCAAACAAATCTGACTCAATGACATTGATTTGATGACCAAGGTCATGATGATCAACGTTGACCATCGCCACCTCTAGCGCCCCTTTATCGATATCAACTGCATCGACCAGCGCATCGACAAAACGGGTCGCAAGCGCAATGGCAATACAGCCAGAGCCTGTACATAGGTCTAAGATACGCTCAGGCTGTGATAGCTGTTTGACGTCCAAACCATGGTCATAAAATACCGAGGTTTGCTCATTGACATCGACGCCGAGCGGTTTGGCCAGCTCATTGACCTCAAAGTACGGATGAAACTGCTGGCGAATCAGCTCGGCGATGGGCGAGCGCGGGATGAGCACACGCTCATCGACATAAAACGGTAAATCACAAAAGTACGATAAGTTGATTAAGTAGCTCAGCGGTTTGCGCTCAGCGATACGCTCTTCTAATAAGCTCAGCACCAGCTGCTTTTCTGAAGACGTCAGGCGACAATCGAGGATTTGCTCATTGGCCGACCAGTCCAAAGACAAAGAATGTAAGACGATAGCAGAGGCTTCGGCAAACTCATCCGTGGTGCCTTGAGCGACGACCACATCATAATTGCGCAGCTGGGTGACCGAAAAACGGATAAAATCACGAATACTCACAAGCTGCTCACGTGCTTCTGCAAGCTCAGCATGTAAATTGGCAAATTGCTCATGCTCACCGAGCAGACCGGTCTCTAAATCATACGCCATATCACTTTCTGCGACCTGCGCGCCCTCTTCATTGAAGTACTGATTTTGAAACGCTTCTGCGCTCATTGTTTGCTCTTCTGACATATCGCACCTTGCTGATTGCATGCTTACGGATAGCATGCGGATGGATTAAATCGCCTGATAATAAAAGCCGATCTACTAAATAAAAATCTCGTTTACCATTATAGACGCAAACCGTAACTTGCGCCAATACTTGCATTTATACTGTCACATTCATCTTTGTTTCTAATTTACTTTTATGTATCAGATTGCCTCAGTAGCTTACTTGGCCATCTACACATTTTCACTATATTATTGCCCAACTGTAGTGAATACGTCAGCAGTTGACGTTTAGACGTCTTAAGATAGAAAAACATGTATCAAAAGTTTGCGAAGCGCCACAATTATGCGCATAATAACCCCATTAGTAGCAACCACAAGTAATGTCATATGATGAAAAAAAAGCCACTTATTACCGCTATTTCAATCGCTATCATTAGCGCCAGTGTTAGCGCGTTTGCCGCGCCCGATGAGACCGCGCGCACATTGCCAGTACGTACGGCTGAGACCCTACCAAGTCTTGCCCAAAAAGTCAGTCTTGATGTGCAAGAAAACCGGAGTCACACGATTGAGCCGCGTGCGACTGAGGCGACGTCCAGCGTCAAGCCAAACAAATCCGCCTCAAGCGATAGCATGACGCAGCTGATTGACTCAAAACAAGCCTCAGATGCCGCCCCCAAGGCAAACACGGCTGATAATATGAGTGCCGCCGATCTGACTTTAAAGGATGAGCAGTCTGAGCGCACAGATGACATCAGTGAAGGCCAAGCCGTTGCTGCCCCCAGCAATATCGATGCTATCGACTCCTCTGATCCGTTGTCTTTTGAGCTACCAGACAACGAAAAACGCCAAGACTTCAGCGACGACCCTACCATCAAAAGCATCGAAGACAAAAACGGTAAGCGCTATACCACGCTGAACTTGTCAAGCTATGCCAAACAAGTCAACAACGCCGTTTGGTCGCCGAACATGAAAGTCAACTCAGCGATGACGATAAAAATGCAGGCACTGCTAGATTGGAACCATGCCTCTCCTGGTCCTATCGATGGTGGCTGGGGCATGAACAGCAAAAAAGCATTGATCAACTTTCAAACCATGAAAGGCTTGCCCGCCACCGGCAGGATGGATCAAAAAACGTGGAATGCCTTAACCAAAAACATCCCCGCCAATAAGCCGGTACTGGTGACTTATACACTGACTGATGACGACATCAAAACCAACTTTGCCAGTACACCTGCAGGCTCAGAAGCCAAGTCAAAAATGAAGGGCCTATACTACCAAGACATCAAAGAGATGCTGGCTGAGCGCTTTCATATGGACATTCGCTACTTGGACAAACTCAATAAAAACAAAACCTACAAAGCAGGCGAGACCATCACTGTCCTAAACACCCGCGACCCTCTCAACCAACGTATCAACCGCGTGGTCGCCAACAAAGCCGACAAAACACTGTATGCTTATAATGGTGACAAGCTTGTAGCCACTTATCCGACCACCGTAGGTAGTGACGCCACCCCGTCTCCACAAGGTACCTTCAAAATCATCAATAAGGTCAAGATGCCTTGGTACAAAGCGACTGTCGGTAAAGGCTCGCAGAAAAAAGTACACATGCTGCCACCAGGCCCAAACAACCCCGTCGGCGTCGTATGGATGGGTCTATCTAAGCCATCATATGGTCTACATGGCTCGCCAAAGCCTGAAGGCATCAGCCGTCAAGCATCAGCAGGCTGTGTGCGTCTGACCAACTGGGATGTGCTCGAGGTATATGCCAATATCGAAAATGGCGCAACCGTCGAGTTAAAATAACTGTTTAACTGGTATTGTATAGCGCAACCAAAAAAAAGACCTTGCTTGCAAGGTCTTTTTTTTGGCGTATATAAAACAAGAGGCTTAAAGCAGTGGCTAGGTATAGGTTTGGTGCAAATCCAAAAACAGAAAGTCACCCATTCAGCTAAGATGCGATTACGTATTATAGCCTTCCTCATTACCCGTGATGCTGCCGACTTTTTTGGTAAAAAACAAACCTGCAGGAATAGAGAGCAAAAGACCGGCGACGACCGCGATTTGCACATGCAAAATTTGATTAAAACCTGTCACCAAAGCACCAATGATAAAGACACCGACTGTCACGGTCGCAGCGATTGAGTAAATAACAGAGAATAATGGCCAATTCATGAATTACTCCTTACTTTTTTTGTGGGTATAACTCCTTTATACACTAAATCCATAAAAAAAGTAAGTGTTTCTCACAAACCCTCAGGCCAGTTATAGCAACTGATAACGGGTAAAGACCTTGCTATTATTAAGGTTTTTATAATAAACCTCTTTATCATTATTGCTACATCATTTTTATACTACCGATTTTTCTTATTGCCGCGTCTCTGACTGAGTCCATAGTTCATAGTTGTCAACCACATTGCGCTACATGACCACCACTCATCCATTACTATCTTCGGTGCTGCCTGCTCGGATGCTGCTCGATGATGACTCGCAAAAAACCCACACATCTGCGGCCATTTATCATTACAATAACGAGTGTCTTTTTTTGATAGAAAGCTACCTATTATGACGTCTGTTGATAAACAAAAAGCTCACCACTCATCCAGCCACACCGCTGATACAACGGCACCATCTCGCACCGATGAAAGCTTAGAGACGCCAACGACTAAGACAGACACTGATGTCGAACCTACTGTCACTGATGACGCCGAAATAGAAAATAGCGCTGATAACAGTAGATGTGATGACGATGATAAAGATGACGATATGGCATGTGCCAAACCTCCTGAGTCTAAGATTAGCATGGAATCCATCGCACCTGATGTCGTCGTTGCGACCTTAGAGACCACGGACCCCGATGCACCATCAGCAAACGACCAGCCAACCTCAGAATCAGAGACTTTAAACCCTGATGCTGATGCTGAGCAAACGCCGACACAAACAGCCGAGCAAGCCTCTACATCCGTATCTCAGCAACAGACAGATACTAATGCCCTTGACCAAGAATATGATAAAGAAAATGACCAAGGACACGATAACAGCGAAGTAAATGAGGAGCAGCAAAACCCAGAGAATGCTGAGCAACAACCCAAAACTACCGACGCAGAGCAGCTAAAAGCGAGCAAAACAACAGACAAGCCAGCAACAGATGATAGCGACCAGCAAGAGGATGAGATAAAAGAAGAAAAAGAAGCCAAACTAGAGTCTTATAAGCAGTTTGCAGCGGAGCAGTTTAGCAACCAAAAAGTCGACTATCCTGAGGTACGGGTAAAGATAGAAGCCAACGCCCTGCCCAGCAGGATGTATTTTATCATGAATATCCTCTCAGCCATCATTGCCAGCTATGGGCTGGTGACCAACTCAGCTGCGGTGGTGATTGGTGCGATGCTGGTGGCTATGATGCTCGGGCCCATCACGGGCGTGGCATTGGCCATTATCGATCACCGGATGCCGCTGCTGCGTAAGTCGCTGATTACGGTACTTTTGGGCATTACTTTGGTGTTGATAGTTGGTTTCATCGTCGGCTGGCTGCACAAAGACCAACCTCTCACCGCCGAGATTTTATCGCGTACGCAGCCGACCTCTATGGATTTGATGATTGCCTTAGCAGGTGGCACAGCCGGCGCTTATGCCATGGTATCCCCGCATCTTTCGGTTGCCGTTGTTGGGGTGGCAGTGGCGACTGCTTTGGTACCACCACTGGCCGCTAGCGGGATTTTGTTTGCCAATGGTGAGATGCAGCTAGGCTTTGGCGCGCTGTTACTGGCAGTGACCAACATCATTGCGATTCAGTTTACCAACGCCTTAGTGCTGTGGGTGCTTGGGTTTCGGCGACTGGTCGATGACGACTACAAGTCCAGCAACTACCTGACTTTTTTGCAGCGTAACGCGGTGACGTTGTTATTGTTAGGCGGCCTCGGTACCTATCTAACCATCAACCTACAAACCAACGCCAAGCAGCAAGTGTTTGAAAGCAGTGTCAAAGAAGCCATCAATCGCTATTTTATCGATAAAGGCAACGTGCTGACCAACACTCAGTTTGATAGCACTGAGCAAAACCAAGTGGTCCGCGCTGTCATCCGCGGTGAGACGACACCGAGCGCTTATGACGTGCAGCAAATAGAAACCCACATCACCCAAGATATGGCAAAAAACTTCCCTGATTATCTGCCGATAAAACTCCAGCTGCGTTACCTGCCCGTACAGGTCATTGAGTCCAATCCGCTGACACAAGACAAACTCGACGAAACGGATGCCGCGATTTTGACCAATTAACGCTGAGGGCGTGTAAATCAAATGTATCGGCTGTACTCGATTGCTGACTTCCCAATGCCGTGTTAGTATCTAGGCTTTTTTTACAGCCTTACTGCCATGCTCTTGTTGTCTGACGCGCAGTCGTCTGTCAATAAAGCATTGAATACTATACTTTGCGCCGCAGCAACAACTCAGGCAGATTAGCCTCACCAACCTAAACTTCAGGGATAGGAGTACATCATAGTGAACAAACAATCTTGGCAAATAGCCGCAGCCTATATGTCAGTAGTCGTTGGCGGTGGTTTTGCCTCTGGCCAAGAAGTCCTTCAGTTTTTTACCGGCTACGGGATGGCAAGTGTTATTGGCACACTGGTTAGTGCCGCGCTGTTTGCTTTTTTGGGTATGCAAATTGCGCGCATGAGCTCAAATATGCAGGCCAACTCACACAAAAAAGTACTGTATAGCTTATTTGGTACGCGCGCTGGGTTGGTTGTGGATGTGGTGTTATCATTCTTTTTATTTGGTGTGGGCGTGGTCATGCTGGCTGGTAGTGGTTCCATCTTTACGCAGCAGTACGGTTGGCCACCACTGGTAGGCAGTGTTTTTATGACGGTACTGGTCGTCGCCACACTCTGCTTAAAAGTAAAAGGCATTATCAGGCTAATCAGTATCATCATGCCTGTGCTGCTGCTATTGATATTGGCGATTACCACCTACTCATTTTTTAACAGCACCGCCTCAAGTGAGACGCTAAATAAGGTAGCGCAAGAAATACCTACTATCAGCTCAGACTGGCCGATCTCAAATTGGTTTTTTGGGGCGGTGCTTTATGCCTCATTTAATATCGCAGTTGGCTTTCCTATGCTGGCAGTCATTGGCGGTATGACTCGCTCCGAAAAAACAGCAGCCAGCGGTGGCGCGATGGGCGGGCTCGGCTTGGGCTTGTTAGTATTTTTACTCAATATTGGCCTTTTCGCTAACATCGACACACTCATCGGTGTTGAGATGCCTACTCTAGGACTGGCTTCAAACATCTCACCCGTATTGGCGATCATCATGTCAGCGACGCTCATTTGTATGATATACAGCACCGCCGTGGGTATGTTTTTTGCTTTTAGTACCCGCTTTGCAACACCAGGGACAAACCGCTTCAAAGCACTTAGCGCGTTTTTTGCTATCGTGGGTCTTGGTTTAAGCCAGCTCGGTTTTAGCACACTCATTGGCACCGTGTATCCCATGCTGGGCATTATTGGTCTCATCATGATCGTGGCTATTATTTGGGTGTGGGTACGCAACCGCAAGCAGCCAATACAAGCGCAAGCTCAAACATCAAGTTAGCAGTTGAACGACTCATGCCGTCATTTGCGGTAAGACCCGTTCACGCTGATTGTTTGTAAATGAAAGCCTCATTGACCTTCACAATACCCCAACAGTGATAACTCTTATACCAAGAGCTTGGGCGTTTGTGCTAAAATCGCTTGCAAAATTATTTTACTCAATTCTATCCGTCAGTAAGGAGCCGCTGTGAGCCAGCCATCTCAAACAGCCGATATTCGCCAAGCCTTTATCGATTTTTTTATCAGCAAGCAGCATACCCAAGTGCCATCCTCTAGCTTGATTCCGCACAATGACCCGACACTGTTATTTACCAACGCGGGCATGAATCAGTTTAAAGAAACTTTTTTGGGCATGGAAACGCGCGACTATACGCGTGCGGTGACCTCGCAAAAATGCGTACGGGCTGGCGGCAAACACAATGATTTGGACAATGTGGGCTATACCGCGCGCCACCATACATTTTTTGAGATGCTCGGTAACTTCTCGTTTGGCGATTACTTCAAAAAATCTGGTATCGAATATATCTGGGAGTTTTTGACTTCAGATAAGTGGTTGGCCATTGATAAAGACCGTCTGTATGTGACCATTTACGAAACGGATGATGAAGCGTTTGATATTTGGCACCACGACATCGGCATCCCAAGCGACCGTATTATCCGTATTGGTGATAATAAGGGCGCGCCTTATGCGTCTGATAACTTTTGGACCATGGGCGACACCGGTCCTTGTGGCCCATGTACCGAGGTCTTTTATGATCATGGTGCCGATGTCGAAGGCGGCCTACCGGGTACGCCTGAAGAAGACGGCGATCGCTATATCGAGATTTGGAACTGCGTCTTTATGCAGTTTAATCGCCAAAAAGACGGCACCATGCTGCCGCTGCCTGCGCCAAGTGTCGATACGGGCATGGGGCTTGAGCGTATCAGCGCCATTATGCAAGGCGTCCATAGCAACTATGAGATAGATCTATTTGTACATCTCATGGAGGCAGCGGCTGAGATTTTAGAGATTGACAATCAGCAGCAGGCATCACTCAAAGTCATCGCCGACCACATTCGTGCAGTAGCGTTTTTGATTGCAGATGGCGTCACACCAAGCAACGAAGGCCGCGGTTATGTACTGCGCCGTGTCATTCGCCGCGCGGTACGTCATGGCAACAAACTGGGCGCTGATAGTGAATTTTTCTATAAAATGGTCGCGCCTTTAGTGGCAGAGATGGGCGACGCTTATCCCGAGCTAAAAGACAAACAAAGCGCGATTGAGAGCGCCATTCAAAAAGAAGAAGCGCAGTTTGCTAAGACACTCGCGCAAGGTCTGCGCCTGCTCGCCTCTGAGCTTGAAGGCCTAAAAGATGGTGATATCCTCTCTGGCGAAGCGGCGTTTAAGCTTTATGATACCTACGGCTTCCCGCTTGATTTGACAGCTGACATCACACGCGAGCGCGGTATCGCCATCAATGAGGCTGAGTTCGATGAGCACATGCAAGCACAGCGCGAGCGGGCTCGTGATGCTGGTAAGTTTGATGTGGACTATAGCAGCGTCATTCAAGTTGAGAGTCCTACTGAATTTATTGGTTATGAGCAGCTAGAAGAAGATGGCGTGAACATCGATGCCCTTTATCAAGATGGCAACCCTGTTGAGCGTTTGGCTGAAGGGATGGAAGGCGTCGTGGTCCTAGATCGCACCCCGTTTTATGCTGAAGGCGGTGGTCAAGTCGGTGAGCTGGGCGAAATCCACACTGCAACGGGCGTGTTTGCCGTACAAGATACCAAAAAATCTGGGCAAGCCATCATTCATCATGGCGTCGTGACCATGGGCGAGATTTGTAGCAAACAAACCGCCAATGCTCAAGTGCTCTCAAGCATCCGCGCGGCGAGTGCCAAAAACCACTCAGCCACTCACCTACTGCACGCAGCCCTAAGAGAAGTGCTGGGCGATGCGGTCACCCAAAAAGGCTCATTGGTATCCAGTGAGGTTTTGCGTTTTGACTTTGCTTACGACAAACCTGTCACGCCCGATGAGATTAGCCGTATTGAGCGCCTCGTCAATGAGCAAATTCAAGCCAACACCCCGACCCGTATCGAGCATATGTCCATCGATGAAGCCATGAACCAAGGGGCGATGGCGCTGTTTGGCGAAAAGTATGGCAGTGACGTCCGTGTATTGACGATGGGCACAGAGCGCATCGTAGATGGTCAGCGCAAGCCCTTCTCTATCGAGCTGTGCGGCGGTCTACATGTGCAGCGCACCGGTGATATAGGCCTACTCAAAATCACCAGCGAATCTGGTATCGCCGCTGGTATCCGCCGTATTGAAGCCGTCACTGGCATGAACGCCATCAAAAACATACAGCAAGGCGAGCAGCAACTCAGCGAGCTGGCAAGTCAGCTAAAAGCCAAGCGCCCTGACGTGGCACAGCGTGTACGTACGATGGTCGACAAGCAGCGCGAGCTAGAAAAAGAGCTTGAGCGTTTGCAGCAAAAGATGGCCAGTGCCCAAGCAGCTAACCTACTCGATGAAGTACAGACCATCGCAGACACCCCTGTACTCATCAGCACTCTAAGCGGTATCGATGGCAAATCCATCCGTACCCTGATGGATGATATCAAATCCAAACTGCCAGATAGCGTCATTGTCCTGATCGGTGATAAAAACGAGCAATTGGCATTGGCCGCCAGTGTGGCAAAATCTGTCACCCCCAAGATAAAGGCGGGCGATATTATTCGTCATCTAGCAGGCGAGCTGGGCGGTAAAGGCGGCGGCAAGCCTGACTATGCGCAAGGCGGCGCACCAAAGTCTGACAGTGCAAAAGCCGTCATCGACGCACTACCCGCTTGGATTGCCGAGCAGTTAGGTTAGGGCATCTCGGGCATGGCGCTGGGACGAAAACCCAAGCGCTACCTAACCCAAATGCTATCCAGCCTAAATGCTATCAGAGTGTCATAGAGCAATCTTTATCGCATGATGCGGGTTGGTTATGGCTTTCATAACCAATCGCCATGCATCTAAGCACTGCTGGCACTTAACGTTGCTTAGCAGATATGATATAAAGGTCAACGTTTGAACATATCGTTCATTTACTTGTTCAGCAGCACAACATAGCAAACAGCATAGGGCGCAACTCTTATAATCGGCTTTATCTATGCAGACATTGATTGGGCGTCACATAGATGCACAGCGATGATAAAAAAGGCCATTATTGAATAATAGGTAGATTTTTATGGCGTTAATAGTACAAAAATATGGCGGCACCTCGATGGGTAGTATCGACCGCATAAAAAACGTCGCCAAACGAGTCAAACGCTGGCATGATAACGGTCACCAAGTGGTCGTCGTGGTCTCAGCCATGAGCGGCGAAACAAACCGTTTGATCGATTTGGCACGCCAAATCAGTACCCAACCTGACCCACGTGAATACGACCAAATGGTCTCAACAGGAGAGCAAGTCTCCATCTCATTGCTTGCGATGGCGCTAAAAGAGCTGGGCGTGGGGGCGCGCTCATTGACGGGTCGCCAAGTGGCGATTAAAACCGATAACGCGTATAACAAAGCCCGTATCGAGAGCATCGATGACGAAAACATCCGCGAACAGCTCGATGCTGGCAATGTCGTCATCGTCGCAGGCTTTCAGGGTATCGACGCAGAAGGCAACGCCACCACCCTAGGCCGCGGCGGCTCTGATACTACCGGCGTGGCGATTGCAGCAGCACTAGGCGCTGATGAGTGTCAAATCTATACCGACGTCGATGGCGTCTATACCACCGATCCACGAGTGACCTCAAAAGCCAAAAAGCTTGAAAAAATTACCTTTGAAGAAATGCTTGAGATGGCAAGCCTTGGCTCCAAAATCCTACAGATTCGTTCGGTAGAGTTTGCTGGTAAATATGGCGTGCCGCTGCGTGTGCTATCTAGCTTTGATGAAAATACTGACGGTAGCTTTGACCAAGAATTTCAAGACAATGTCGGCACCCTAATTACGATAGACGAAGGAGACAGTATGGAACAGGCAATCATCTCAGGTATCGCCTTTAACCGAGACGAAGCAAAAATTGTAGTGCGCGGCGTACCTGATCACCCTGGTATTGCCTCTGCTATTTTAAGCCCGATTGGACGTGCCAATATCGAAATCGATATGATTGTACAAAACCTGTCGGATCAAGGCACCACTGACTTCACCTTTACCGTCAACCGTACTGACTTAGACAAAGCCATGAAAGTGCTAAATGACGAGGTCAAAGACGACATCGGTGCCAAAGAAATTTTGGGTAACAGTGAAGTGGTCAAAGTATCTTTGGTCGGTGTGGGCATGCGCTCACACGCAGGGGTTGCAAGCCTGATGTTCCAAACCTTGGCCGAGCACAACATCAACATTCAGATGATCTCGACCAGTGAAATCAAAGTCTCTGTCTTGATTCAAGATCAGCATCTAGAAAAAGCGGTCAAATCATTGCATACAGCGTTCGGTCTAGACCGCGACGATGGCGATAGCAAAGTCGCTGGGCTATAATTCATAATTGATATCACCATTATTGATGAAACTGTCATTGATTTTAAACCATTAAACCTATCAACTTAGCATCAACAGTTATCAATTAAATCAGTATCAACTACTTTGTCTAATATATTTAATAAAATAGGGTCTTTTTAGATCCTATTTTTATTTTTTATTATTACTAGGCTGCGTATTTACCCAATAGTTTTGTGAAAACCCGTGACAGTAACTGTTATGCCCCCTATAATGGGGGCTTCATTTGGGCTAAATGAATCTACCTATCATCGCCGTTATTGGCACAATCATTATGTTGTGATCAACACATGGTTTGTTTTGTGCTGCGGCGATGTCCTGCAATCGAGAAGTAATCTGATGAGTAATAATTTGTTGATGCGACATAAGGAGTGTGACGCATGTTAATTTTGACACGCCGCGTGGGCGAAACGCTAATGATTGGTGATGAGGTCAGTGTGACTGTCCTTGGTGTCAAAGGCAATCAAGTACGTATCGGTGTAAACGCACCCAAAGATATTGCCGTACACCGCGAAGAGATTTACCAACGTATTCAGCATGAGCGTTCTGTACAGTCGCAAATGCAGCATCTTGAGCAAGGCAATTTTGCGCCTTCATTTGATGACGAAGACTATTTTAATCGTTGAGCGATAAAACTGAACGATTAATCACGAATAATCATTGAGCATCTATTAGAAGTGTGTTTTTATAAATACGCTGTGTTTTTAGAAGTACTGTCGTTTTTATAACTATATAATCTAACTAGGTTTATTTTTTAATCTGCTCTGAGGTCATTTATTTATGAGTATCCGCCAATCAGATGTATCGGCCCTACTTAATGGTTTGGACAAAAAAGCCATTGGATTCAATGATGTCATCAGTTTTATTGATGATTTTTATCGTTATGCGCCAGCGCCTTTTGTCAACGGTATGGTACATAATGCTGCTGGTGAAAACGAAGGCAGTGCCAAGATTTTTGGGTTTGCCAAGCATCATGGCCTAAACCAATTAGACACGCTAAAACTGTTTGGCGAGCATTATGCCAAAGTCCTAGCGACGCCTAACGGCACAGATCATGCCAATATTCGCAACTTTTTACATTGGGGCTGGCAAGGGTTTTTGATGCAAAAAAACCCACTAACGGTTCGCCCTAGTGTGGATACCACTGCACTTTAAAACCTAATCTATCGAACCAAAAAAAGCCACGCTCATGAGCGTGGACTTTTTGCTGTGTGCTCCTCAGTCAACTCAATACGAAGATAACTTTAATACACAATCAACTGAGCGCTTATTTTGCTTATCACGGTCTGTTTAGTTTACTGCTTATTGCGAAACTTCACAGGCTGTACCGCGCCTTTGGGATTGGGCATGTTTGGATAGTGATGATCATGCTCGACATCACACTCTGCCCCAACGACTGAGCCATCGTCTTTTACTGGCTTATGAATATAGCCGGTACGCTCAGAGGGCGGCAGATGCTCGTGCTCCCATACCATCACCGCTTGCATGCAAGTCTCGCGCTGCTCCGCGCTTAGCTTACGACCATCTGGCCATTTACCCAGCTCAATCGCCATACGAAACTTATCGACCACCTCTGGCGTCAAACTCGCTAATATCGTTTCTTTATCCATCGTGCCTACTCTCTCACTATGTCTGACTGTGTTTTTTATCATCTAAGATATTTGTGTCTTAAAAACGCTTATTCATCGTCTATGATATCATCATCGACATCCAGACTGAATTCTTCAGCATGGACGTTCCAGTGTAGCTTGGTGCGACATGCCTCATAAAAATCAAAACCTGGCGGGTGCAGTAGCGTCAATTTGTCGGGGTGCTTACGGATATATAGGCGCTGCTCTTGATCTAAGGGTACGCTTGGCTTGCCATCTGCGCTCACCATCGGCTGGGTGCGGTTGTCTTCATGTATGCGAATACACACCTCACTGTTTCCGCTCACCACAATCGGCCTGCTCGAGAGCGTATGAGGATGCATGGGCACCAGACAAATGGCATCCATACTTGGATGGATGATAGGGCCACCGCCTGATAACGCATAGGCTGTAGAGCCGGTCGGCGTCGCCGCGATCAAGCCATCACTATGCTGCCGATAGACATCTTGACCATCGATTTTCATCTGAAAGTCGATCATATGGACTGACTTACCGGCATGCAGCACCACGTCGTTGAGTGCCATGTCTTCATGAATGATGTTGCGCCCTTCTCGTATCTCCATGGTCAATAAAAACCGATGATCCAGCTGATAATTACCCATCAGTACTTGGCGCAGTTTAAAGGCCGCCTCGTCCGGCTTTACGTCCGCCAAAAACCCAAGGCGACCGCGGTTGACCCCAAGAACAGGCACACGGTAGCGTGCCAACGCCTCGGCCGCATGCAGGATAGAGCCATCCCCACCGACGACAATAACCAAATCACAAATCTCGCCGATCAAGCTGCGTTTGACGATTTTGACTTTTTCGATTTCGGTAAGGTTTAACGTCGGTAAGTTGGCGGTTTGCATATCCATGATCAACGTCAAGTTCATATCATTGATGGTTTGGGCAATTTGCACCAGACTTTGGGTCACACTGCGCTTGCCGGCACGCCCCATGAGGCCAATACGCCGAAAAGCTGGGTTTTTGATGGCGTGGAACAGCTCGGATTCGTGTAAATGTGGCAATCTTGCAGACTGCGCTGAGTTTTCCATAAAAAGACTCGGTATAACGGTAAAATACCAGTTCATGATAGCGATAAATACGTGCTTAGACTAGCATGTTTATGCATTATCGTTGTTAACAGTCGTAATCGACCCCAGATAAAAACCAGTGCACGCTACCACTAGATGAGTTTGTAGCTGTGCTTGTTTGGCTACCAAAATGCCGCCACTGCTGGGTGTAGATCAGCGCTTTATAACGCCGCGCAGCCTTGCTTTTCATCACGCAAACACAGTTGACAATGATGGCGGTTTTGCTAAAGTAGCTGACATTACTATTTTTATATTTAATTAAGGACATATGTATGGCCAATCCTATTGTCAGTCGCGCAGAACTTGCGATCGGCGGTAACCCAATGACGGTCAAGGGCGTGATTCAAAAGACCAGTCTGCTACTCGGGTTATCTGCCATCACTGGTGTGGGTTTTTTCTTTTATGCACTGATGGCAGGCCTATCACAAGGCTTTATCACGATGGCCGCCATGGTAAGTATGTTTGCCGCGTTTGGTCTTGCCATTTTTATCACCTTTAAACCACAAAAAGCCAAGACGTTTGCTGTCCCTTATGCTCTGTTAGAGGGTGTGTTTTTGGGCGGTATCTCGCTGTTTTTTATGCGCATGTACCCAAGCGTGCCTGTTACGGCGATGTGTGCGACGTTTGTGACGGCAGCGGTGATGCTGGGGCTATACCGCTCAGGGCTGGTAAAGGTCACTGAAAAGTTCCGCTCTATCGTCACCTCAGCGGTCATTGCCATTATGCTTGTCTATGTCGCGCAGTGGGTGTTGTCGTTGGTATTTGGCTCGACCTTGCCTTTCTTGTTTGAGGGCGGCGCTATCGCTATTGGTTTTAGCTTATTTGTCATCGTCATTGCTTCTTTTACCTTGCTACTAGACTTCGATAATATCGATCGCGGTGTGGCAATGGGCGTATCAGAGGATTACGAGTGGTTATTTAGTATCGGCATTCTTGCCACGCTAGTCTGGATGTACATTGAGTTTATGCGCTTATTAAGCTACCTACAAGACTAAATGATACATACCGCTATCACCGTGAACAAAACGTTTTTTTATGCATAAGCTGATAGAGTCCCAGTGACTCGGTGGCAGCTACGCGCGTTTTAGCCGCAGGGCGTTTAACACCACAAACAAAGAGCTAAGCGACATGCCAATGGCCGCTAACCATGGCGGTACATAACCGAGCGCCGCTGGTATCAGCACACTGCCATTATAAATAATTGCCCAGCGAAAGTTTTGTTTGATGATGCGTTCGGTTTTATCAGCGATACGCTTGGCTGCGGTAATGGCTTCGATTTGACCGTCCAAAATAATACTATCACTCGATACCTGTGCTAAGTCTGCCGCGCCTGCTATCGAGGTTGACACATCGGCAGCAGCAAGCACTGGCGCATCATTGATGCCATCTCCGACCATCAGCACCACCGCCCCTTGTGCCTGTAGGCTTTGGATATGATCGACCTTATCTGTCGGCGACAAACCATTGTAGGCGGCCTGCATGCCCAAACTCTCAGCCATACGCAGCGCTTGCGGGCTTGGGTCACCTGTCAGCATGACGGATTCGATACCCAAATCCTTTAACGCATCGAGCATCGGCTTGGCACTATCACGCACTTTGTCATTAAAATAAAAGCAGGCCAACGCTTGCCATGACGCACCCGCACTTTGCTGACAAGACAGCACCACCGCCGAGCTTGCTCGCTCAGCCACCAAGTCAATATGTCGCCCATGATCTGTACTGTCTAAGGCAAAATCCACATGACCAATACGATAGCGTACATCATCAATCACCGCCTCGACGCCGCCTGCAGGATAGTACTGCAACAACTGAGTGGTAGGCAGATGCAACTGATACGCTGCATTCAATAGCGCATGGGCAATCGGGTGACGGCTACCTACTTCTAAGGCGGCGGCTATCGCCAGCACTTTGTCTTTTTGCTCAGCGTGCGTCTGCCCTGCTTGCTCACTGTCTGGCAACAGAGTCATCAGCTCAATATTTAATAAGTTAGGCTTGCCGTACGTTAGGGTACCTGTTTTATCAAACGCCACATGAGTAATCTCTGCAAGCGTCTGTAGCGTATGTCCACGCGTGGTCAGAAACCCATAGCTTGCCAAACGGTTGGTCGAAACCGTCAAGGCAATAGGCGTGGCCAAAGATAGCGCGCAAGGACAAGTCGCCACTAGTACTGCGACCGTTGCCCAAATCGCTTGGCTAGGATCGACGATATACCAGCCGACAAACACCAATACCGACAGTACTAAGATACGCGCCACAAACCAGCGTGCCAGCTTATCTGCCTGCTGAGCAAGCTTGGGTTTTTCGCTCATGGCGCGGTTCATCAGTCTATCGATCAAGCCGATTTGGCTGTCTTTTGGCAAGGCGGTAATCAACATCTCAAACGGCTGACTGTCGTTTTGTGCGCCGCCGACGATATAGTCGCCTTGCGTTTTGAGAATCAAATCGCCCTCACCGGTCAACAAACTCTGCGAGACGGTGGCTGTCTGACTGAGCAATATCCCATCACTGATGATCTCAGAGCCTGCCTCTACCAAAATAATATCGCCCACTTGCAAGCTATGCGCGGTGACCATCTGCTTGTCTTCTGTATCGTATGCAGCGTTTGCGCGCTGTGCTTGCCACGCTTGCGCGATGCGCACTGTCAGCTGCTGCAGACTGGTATCCATACTTTGGGTAAAGTCCGCGATGGCCTCTGATGCGCCGCCTGTGTCTTTTTGGGCCGCTGCTATGCTCGCGTCACCAAGTTTAGCAGCACTTGAGGGGTTTTTCGCGCCATCTTGTATCGAGGGGCTTTGCTCAAAATGCTGTAATATCTGTGCAGCGGCATCCTTGTTTTCAGCAATTTTTTGTACCAATACCGGCTCAACCACCACCAAGTCATTGGCCATGGTCGCCGCTTTTAGGCGAGCATTATGCTCGATATAACGCCCCGCCAATAAAAAGAAAATAAACATACTGACCGAATCATAGTATGTCTCGCCTTGTCCAGTGACGGTGGCGTACAGACTGGCAAAAAAAGTGACAACCAGTGCGATACTGACGGGCACATCCATATTCACCTGACGGGCACGAACCGCAGACCATGCCGAGGTGAAAAACGGAATACCCGCATAAAAGAAAACCGGCGTACTGACAAACAATGACACCCAGCGCAAAAAATCACGCTGAAATATCAGCATATCGCTGTATTCCCCAAAATAAATCGCAACGGCATACATCATCGCTTGCATCGAGCCCAGCGCTGCAATACCCAAGCGCAGGAGCATTTGATTGTTATGACGTGCCAGCATTGCCTCGTGAGTATCTTGACGGTATGGCCTGGCTTCGTAGCCGATCTCGTTGATGACTGCCAAAATACGGCTGATCGGTAGGCGGCTTTCATTCCAGATCACACGCATGCGCTGGTTGGTCAAGTTGACTTGGCATTTGCTAATGCCCTCTAGCTCATCTAAGCGCGACTCAATCAGCCAAGTACAGGCGGCGCAGCGCAGGTTGTTGACCGACAGCTCAGCCACCGACATACCGTCTTGTGCGTAGACAAATTGTGATTTGATCTCTTCATGATCATAGGCTTCAAGACGCGTCAGCTGCGTAGGTAGGCTGGCAGTGCGGTTGATCTCTGAGCGGTCCAAATAATACTGCTCAAGCCCAGCCTCTACGATGCTCTCAGAAGCAAGCTGACACCCCATACAGCACATTTCACGCGATTGGCCCAATATCTCAGTATAAAATGGCGGCTCAGGCACAGGGTCTCCGCAGTGAAAACAGTGGCCTGCAAGAGGCAACACCAAACCTTCGGTGATAGAGCTATCTTCATAGCGTTGACTGGTAGATGCCGTTTGTGATGGAACACTAGACATAATCGCCCTTATTTGCTTTAAATTTGCGTTACATAAACTGACTAGGTCGTGTCTGCATTGTAAATAAGTAGGCCACGCTGCCGCGGATTCATAAAAATTACATCATGGTCGCCTAGACAAACTGCTATCGTGTGTTAGCAGCTGACATGCTCTTTAGACTGCCCGTAAAATTCTGCTGGTGACGAGGGTATGACCTGTATCAGCTTAGTGTTTATTAGCTTAGAATCACTGTGCAGTTTGACTATCGATTATACTATAAGCAGCTCCCTCAAGCAGCGGTAACTACTGACCGCTAAATACCCATGAATACTGTCGTTGACGATGATAGATTGAAAAATTTGTCAATTTGCGTCATTATGAGGCAGTTTTTTTATCCCAAAACGGTGCGACATCAGTGCAAAAATCCAATTTTAAGCGATCTACTCTCACTTTGCCTCAGTCTTCTAGACCTGCTATCGGTATTTTACTTGTTATCATCGCAGGCATGGTGTTGTTGGCGCTCTATTTGATCAAACTTGATCGCACTATTACTCATAAGTTTGAGGGTAAGCGCTGGGATATTCCGGCCAAAGTCTACTCGCAGCCGCTTGAGCTATACCAAGGGGCAAATGTCGATCGCGAAACGATGAAGACCTGGCTTGAGCTGCTCAATTATCAAAGCAACAAATCCTATGATCGCACAGGGACTTATCACCGCTCGGGCAATACTTATTTTATTCACACGCGCGGCTTTACCTACAGTGCCAATGACAAAGACGCCGAGCAAGTCATTAAGATGACCATCTCAGGCAATAAGGTTGCGTCTATTCAAAGCACACTGCCGGCCAAAAGTGGCATCATTCGTTTGGAGCCAGTAAATATCGGCGGTATCTATCCAGACAGCAACGAAGATCGCTTGGTGGTGTCGTTAGATGAAGTGCCGCAGCCATTGATTGATGCGCTGATTGCCACCGAAGATCGAGCGTTTTATGAGCATAAAGGGGTCTCGATACGCGGTATCGCGCGCGCCGTGCTCAATAACTTCTCTGGCGGCTCGATGCAAGGCGGCTCGACCATCACCCAGCAGCTTATCAAAAACTTTTATCTCAACTCAGATCGCACGCTCAAACGTAAGGCCAACGAAGCATTGATGGCGGTTTTATTGGAGCTGCACTACAGCAAAGATGAGATTTTGCAGACGTATCTTAATGAGATTTATTTGGGTCAAAACGGCAACCGTTCTATTAACGGCTTTGGATTGGCATCACAGTTTTATTTTGACAAACCCCTAAAAGAGCTACGTATAGATCAGCAAGCCATGCTGGTCGGTATGGCAAAAGGCCCTAGTATCTATAATCCGCGCCGTCATCCAAACGACTCAAAAGCGCGCCGTGACGTCGTGCTAAATAACATGCTGGCAATGGGTACTTTGAGCCAAGAAGACTACGAAAAAGCTTTGGAGCAGCCGCTGGGCGTGGTGGATAAGCCAGTTGAAGGCAAAAGCCAATTCCCTGACTTTTTAGATATCGTCAAGCGTGAGCTAAATACTGTTTATTATGCTGATGATCTCAAAAACGAAGGTCTGATCATCATCAGCACCTTAGACCCTATTGCTCAGTTGGCCGCTGACAAGGCGGTCGACAAAAAACTGAGCGAGCTGCGCCGTAATAGTAGTAAAACCAAAGATCTACAAGGTGCACTGGTCAGTGCCAACCCTGAAACAGGTGAGCTGGTCTCTGTGGTGGGCAGTGGCAGTGAGTTTACAGGCTTTAACCGTGCGGTCGATGCCAAACGTCAAGTCGGCTCTTTATTAAAACCAGTCATTTATATGACCGCGCTCGAAAGTGGCCGTTATAACTTGGCAAGTCCAGTAGATGATTCGCCGATTACCGTCACCCTAGGCGATGGCACCAAGTGGAGCCCCAAAAACTACTCAAACCGTGATCATGGCTATGTCCCCTTGACCACCGCTCTTGCCAAGTCTTATAACCAAAGCACGGTACGTTTGGGCATGGAGTTTGGTGTCGACACTTTTGCCAGACAGCTGCGTCGTCTGGGTGTACAAGAAAAAATCCCGCCTTACCCTTCAGCATTATTGGGCTCTGTCAATCTAAGTCCCATGGATATGCTCGGTGTTTATCAAGTCTTTGCCACCGGCGGCTTTCGTACGCCCATTCATAGTATTCGTACGGTGATCGACGATCGTGGCCGGATTTTGCAGCGTACGGGGCTAAACACGGAGCGCAGCATCCCGCCTGAGACCAACTTTTTAACCAATTACGCCTTACAACAAGTGGTGTCAAACGGTACGGCCAGACGCGCCCAGTCGCTAGGTAGTCACTTAAATCTGGCGGGCAAGACAGGTACGACCAACAACTATCGCGACGCCTGGTTTGCCGGCTATAGTGGCAACTACGTCAGCGTGGTATGGGTTGGCCGTGATGACAACAAACCTATCGGCTTGAGCGGTGGTACTGGCGCCCTACCCGTTTGGATTGACTACATGAACTCTGGCTAGAAAACAACTCAGGCAAACTCTCTGATGAGCGCTGTGCCGATGCACGCTATTTGCCTGTCTTATCCGCGCACCTACCAAAAGAAGCCAGTGCCTGTGCCCTTGGATTATACCAGCAAGAGCGAGCGCGTGAGCAGCTGCAATGGCAAAGCCAGCAAGGCGTCATCAATCAACAACGTCGCCGCGAAGGTTTGGATATTCCAAATGGCGAAGCGGTCGATTCTGATAATGATGAGGATCAAGCTGACAGCAATGACGCACAAAGTCGTGCAGATACATGGTATGACCGCGCTGTTGAATGGTTTTAATATTTTGGTAATTTATAAAGGGGCTCTCTATGCTGTCATTGATCAAATACACTGTCTTAGGTAACCATCGCCTGATGCCAACCTCTGCAAAAACCACATTGAGTACCGTCAAGTCCACTCGCCGTTTGGTTTTTTCTAGCGCTGTGATAGGCATGCTGAGTTTGAGCGCTTGTCAAACGGTACCCAGCACGCCTGCTGGTGCGCACACTTCAGCTAAACAGACGCCATCAGGGGCATCAAGCACCGCCAACCCCGCGCGACATGACACGACCTATCCGGTGACACAAGCCCCCATTGTCAAACAAGACGGCACAGGCAGCGCTGGTGCTTACCCAAAGGACGGCTCTTCTGAGTCAGCAAACCCACTGACAAAAGATACGCCGCAGGCCCACCTACCCAGCCAAGATCCCATCGTCAGTCAGCCAGATGTGGTCATTCTCACGCCTTCTCGTGAAGACTATATGATCTCTGAGCCTGCAGCACCCTCACACAATGAGCTGCTAGAGCGCGCTAGAAAAAACTCACAACAACGCAGCCAGAGTACCACCAGCAATAACAGCGACCTGCCTGCATTTCGCAATCTGATGCAAGCGGGCATCAGTCAGCTCAAAGCTGGCAGCCTGACCAATGCCGAAAACAGTTTTACCCGTGCCCAGCGCTTGGCACCCAGATCCTCTGCCGTCTATTTTTATCTGGCACAAGTTGCACTAAAAAAGAACCAACCACGTAAAGCAGAAGCCATGGCGCGCCGCGGCCTTAGCGTGTCGCAAGACGCCAGTCGTAGACGTGCGCTATGGCAAGTCATCCTGCAATCAGGGCAAGCTCAGGGCAATGGGCGAGTGATTAACGAAGCAAAACGAGCACTGCGTTAATCTGGCGTCAGCGTATGACCTCAGCAGCTAAAAGCACACACGTAAAATATCGCAAATGAGGTCAAGCCCACCTATCTCAATAGATATCAAGTAGCCATCGTAGCAATACATGAGCTGCTTTTTCACTACTGTTTCTTGTTAAAATACGTATTTATTTTTCTCACTTTTTTCTTTTATTTAAGGGTATCGTTATGGCATGGCAACAACTACATTTACAATGCGAAAAGGCAAACGTTGATTTGGCCGAAGCGCTGCTATTAGAAGCAGGCGCGCTCTCAATCGCGCTCGATGACGCAGGCGATCAACCTTTGTTTGAGCCTCTGCCTGGTGAGTCGCCACTTTGGGACGAGGTTATTTTGACTGGGCTCTTTGATGCGAGCACTGATGACGGCAGTCGGCAGGCCGTCGAGCAGCTAAGCCACGAAATCGCCGCACAAGTACAAGCCAGCCGCATTTGGCTGACCGCTGTCGACGATAAAGACTGGGAACGCGAATGGATGAGCAACTACCAGCCGATAGAATGCGCCAACGATCTTTGGATTGTGCCCAACTGGCTTACGCCGCCGAGACCTGAAGCGACCAACATCATTATGGACCCAGGTTTGGCGTTTGGTACTGGCTATCATGCCACCACGCGTTTATGCCTCGACTGGCTCACAGAGCAAGACCTAACAGACAAGGTAGTGATTGACTATGGCTGCGGCTCAGGTATTTTGGGCATCGCCGCCTTGCTGCTAGGCGCACGAAAAGTCTACGCTATCGATATCGATCCACAAGCAGTGCTGGCCACCAATCAAAATGCAGAGCGCAACCAAGTTGGTGATCGTCTGCAAGCATTTTTGCCAGAAGCATTTAATGAATACTGTGCTGAGCATGAAGTTGTGCCAGTCGAAGTACTGGTCGCCAATATTTTGGCAAAACCCCTGATCGGCTTAGCCCCGTACTTTGCTACATTGGTCAAACCCAGCAGCCGTATCGTACTGGCAGGCTTGATTGAA